>NZ_BADY01000110.1:0-31067 GCF_000241185.1 Pseudoalteromonas sp. BSi20495 | reverse complement strand
TATTCAGCACTTATAAAGATTCAATTTGGTAGCATAAATTTAAACATCCAACTTTATTAGGAGGATTTATGGCAAGTGGATGGGCACGAGACGGTGCAATTCAAGATCAAATTGATGCAAGTGTTAACGACGCCGTGCAGTTTGCAAGAAGCAATTTAATATCTGGCGCAAGTGCAGAGCTATGTGATGAGTGTGATGAGAAAATCCCACAAGCACGAAGGCTCGCGTTACCTGGAGTGCGTTATTGTGTTGCATGCCAAGCTGCAATAGAAGGTAATGATACTAGCGCTAAATCGTTTAATAGACGTGGCAGTAAAGATAGTCAGTTGCGTTAAAAAGGTGCTGAAAAGCACCTTTTATTTAATACCAATCTAAATAAGTATTTGAAAATTTATAAAATTAAATCCTTCCATAGTTATACCAACCAGCATAAATCTTTGATCAATTTAACGAATTAAATTGCACTATAACGTCGTTGAAAATTTTCATTTAGAACAACTAGATACAAAAAAATTTGCCTAGTTCTAGCGTAATTTTCTTAACGTTAAATAGACCCCATATATAAGCAGATTAGCATTAAGCAAATTGTTATAACTTGAATTAGTTGGTAGGTAATTTAAGATTCACTCATATTTTTTTCTGAATTAACTCAATTGCATAACCATCAGGGTCTTTTACAAAAGCAATTTCAGTAGTACCACCTTTTACAGGCCCAGGTTCACGGCTTACATTGCCACCGGCAGCTTTAATATCAGTACATGCTTTGTAAATATCATCAAACTCAATAGCAATATGGCCATATCCATTACCAAGGTCGTAGCTATCTTCGTCCCAGTTATAAGTTAGTTCTAACACTGTGTTATCTACTTCATCGCCATATCCAACAAAAGCAAGCGTGTATCTGTATTCACTGTTATCGGCTCTGCGTAATTCCTTCATACCTAGTATTTCAGTATAAAAAGCAATTGATTTATTCAAATCGGCTACACGCAGCATAGTATGTAATAAGCGCATTTTTACTACCTTAGTTTCATTTATTAAGCTGTTATTTACTGCACAGTGTATGAGCTTTATGCGCTTTTGCAATAGATGAAGGCAAGCTAGACAAATAAAATCGGTTGAGCTAATCCTGTTACAACATTTATTTATTGATTTACTTTATTTTTGTCTAATATAACAAGTTTAACAGTGAAAGTTTGATTATTGGTCAACCTGTGAATGGTTATGAAAACATTTAAATATTCATTGGAAATTATTGCTTGAAATATGGTTTTTATTAACCAAGCTGTTGTTATTAAGTAACTTAGTTGTTTTTGGTTTAATGCATTGTAAATTGACATGTTTTACAAAGTTAACTTATTGGTTGACAAAATTACTGTATGGTAATAAAGTTTTTGCATACCAATTGGTAACCTCTGTTTTCAAGGGGTTAAATATGTTGGTAAATTATCAGAGTAATACTTAGTCGTAGTTAATATATAACCAGTAATGTTTCAGCCAAATAAGACAACTTATTTATAGGTAGAGTTATTTTATATAGCAAAATTGCAGAACATAGATGGTTTATTTCATTAGCTTACTAAGGGTTACTCTACTGAATTAAAATAAAGACAGAGCGTACCTATTTTATGGGGTAAATCATTACTCATACTCATAAAAGTTTGCGCCATCATATCTAGGAGTTATTCATGTCAAAACCTGTTATTGGTTTCATTGGTCTAGGCCTTATGGGCGGCAATATGGCCGAAAATTTACAAAACAAAGGCTATGAGCTAATTGTTATGGACCTTAGTAAAGATGCGGTTGCAGCATGTGTTGCTCGAGGTGCAAAAACAGCAAGCACTGCAAAAGAGCTAGCTGAAGGTTCTGATATTATTATGTTTTGTCTTACAACGTCTGCCGTTGTAGAAAAAATCGTTTACGCAGAAGACGGTATCCTAGCGGGCATTAAAGAAGGTGCAGTATTAGTTGATTTTGGTACTTCTATCCCATCATCTACGAAAAAAATTGGTGCTGATTTAGCAGCTAAAGGCGCAGGCATGATCGACGCGCCACTAGGTCGTACACCAGCACATGCTAAAGACGGTCTTTTAAACATTATGGCTGCAGGCGATATTGATACATTCAATAAAGTTAAACCAGTACTGGAAGATCAAGGTGAAAACGTTTTCCATCTTGGCGAGTTAGGTGCAGGTCATACAACTAAGCTAATCAACAACTTTATGGGCATGACGACAGTATGTGCTATGTCACAAGCATTTGCAGTGGCAGAACTTGCTGGTGTTGACCGTCAACAACTTTTCGACATCATGTCGACTGGTCCATCTAACTCACCGTTTATGCAATTTTGTAAAAACTATGCAGTTGATAATGTTAGCGACCTTGGTTTCTCAATCGCTAATGCAAACAAAGATTTAGGCTACTTCCTACAAATGGTAGAAGACCTAGGTACTGAATCAAAAATCGCTGAAGGTTCATCAGCTAACCTACAAGCAGCGTTTGACGCTGGTATGGGTCAAGGTAACGTTCCTGAAATTTTTGATTACTTCAAAAAGTTAGAAAAGTAATACTTCTCGACCTTATTGAGCGCTTTAAGTTTTTAGCTTAAAGCGCTTTAACACACATGACACCAATTGACTAAAGTCTTTGTGCAATGTCAGCTTTTTTAAATTCTGATGAAGCATTACTTTCAGTCACAACGAAAAAGAGTTAACTATGCGTTTGATTAATACAATAAAGCTTAGTCTAGTTCTCATCGGTTGCATATCCACACAAATAGCGGCCAAAGATTATTTTATAGAAAGTAAACAAGCTTTTAATGATATCGCAGCCAATCTAGTTGCTGGCGACAAAGTAGTACTTAAAAATGGTACTTGGTCTGACTTCGAAATCCTACTTGAAGGCCAAGGTACAAAAAACTCTCCTATTATATTAACCGCTGAAACTAACGGAAAAGTAATTCTATCAGGTCAATCTAACCTAAGACTTGCAGGTAAATACCTTGAAGCCTCAGGTTTAGTATTTAAAGACGGCTACACACCGAGCTCAGCTGTAATAGAATTTCGTAAAAATAAAAATGAATTAGCCTACAATTCACGAGTTACTCAAACAGTAATCGATAATTACAGTAATCCAGACAAACGAGAGTCTGATTATTGGGTTGCCTTATATGGACAGCATAACCGCTTTGATCATAGTCATTTAGTTGGCAAACGAAATAAAGGTGTGACAGTTGCTGTTCGTTTAAACACTAAAGCAAGCCAGGAAAACTATCACCACATAGACAACAACTATTTTGGCTACCGTCCTACTTTTGGTTCGAACGGTGGTGAAACCCTGCGTATTGGCACCAGCCACTACTCACTAACTGATTCGCATACATTGGTTGAAAATAATTACTTTGAACGTACCAATGGTGAAGTAGAAATTGTTTCGGTTAAATCAGGCAAAAACATCCTTCGTAATAACGTATTTTATGAAGCGCGCGGTACATTAACGCTGCGCCATGGTAATGGTAATCTTATAGAAGAAAATATTTTTATTGGTAATGGTGTTGATCACACAGGTGGTATCCGCGTTATCAATAAAGATCAAATTGTAAGAAATAACTACCTACAAGGCCTAACAGGCTATCGTTTTGGCAGTGGTTTTACTGTGATGAACGGCGTACCAAATTCATCTATTAATCGTTATCACCAAGTAGAAAATGCGACGATTGAAAACAACACATTTATAAATGTGCGTCATATTCAACTTGCTGCAGGTAGCGATGCTGAGCGTAGCGCAACCCCTAAAAATAGCGTAATGAAAAACAACTTAATCATAAATCAAGATGGTGAACAGCCATTTACCACATTCGACGATGTAAGCGGGCTGGTACTAAGTAACAACATTGCAGATACAAAAGTGCTTTCTGAGCTAACGTACGGTGTAAAAAAAGAAAAAATCACGCTTGAAAAAGCAAGTAATGGTCTACTTTACCCAACATCTAAAAGTTTAAATGTAGGTGCAAAGCGCGATTTAAAAGTACTTAAAAAAGAAGATACCGGTGTTAGCTGGTATGCAAAAGTACCTGCTTTAGTTGATTTTGATTCTGGTAAGACACATTTTGTTAAAGCTGATGTAAGTGCATTACTAGACGCTATTGATAATGCAGAGTCTGGCGATGTTCTAGAACTAGCGCCTGGCCAATATGATGTTTCTAAACTGGTTAAAATTGATAAAACGTTGACAATTAAAGCGAAGCAGAGCGCAAAGTCTAAACTTACTTTTCAACGCTCTACCTTGTTTGAAATACATGATGGCGGCAGCTTAAAACTAGATGGTTTATCAATTTCAGGTGAAAACGCGCCAGATGCAATAGGTAACAGCATTGTTCGTACGCAAAAATGGGGTATGGTTGATAATTACCGCTTTGTAATGACCAACTCACAGTTAAATGCTTTAGATATTAATCATTCATTCCATTTCTTTATCTCTGGTAAAGGTGCAATGGCTGACGAAATTATTGTTACAGATAATACCTTTAATGCAGTAACTGGCGATATTTTACGTTTAAATACTGAAATTGAAGACTTAGGTGTTTATAACGCGGAATACGTTATTGTCAATAATAATACATTTAATGATGTAAAAGGCGGCATAGTTAAGCTTTACCGTGGTGGTTCTGATGAAAGTACATTTGGCCCCCATTTTGAAATGACAAATAACACGCTTAATAACGTCGGCCTTGGTAAGCGTAACAAAGAGCAAGCGAGCATTTATGTTCACGGTGTTCAGGTTACTAATATCAAAGATAATAAATTTGTTAAATCTGCTCCTATTGTTGTAGAGCACACAGTAGGCGAGCCTAAAACTGAAATCTCAGACAATATATTTGATGCAACTAAAGCACCAAGTGTTAAAGAACTAAGAGTTAAAGGCCCACACACGGCAGTATTAAAAAACAACAACAACATTTTAAATAAGGCAGGGTAAATACTATGTACTTATTAAAATGCAAAACAGGTTTTAAAATAGCTGCTGTAGCTGCACTTACATTACTAACATCATTGGGGGCGCATGCAGCGCACCCAAACTTAGTAATTACTACTGATGATGTTAAGCAAATGCGCGAAGCAATTAGTAGCAACGGTAGCACAAAGTTTGCTACTGCGTTTGAATCGCTAAAAGCGCAAGTTGATGAACAAATTGCACAGCCTATAACTGTACCCGTTCCAAAAGACGGTGGTGGTGGTTATACACATGAGCGCCACAAAAAAAATTACCAACTTATGTACAACGCGGGCATTATTTATCAATTAAGCCAAGATGATAAATACGCAAACTATGTACGTGATATGTTGCTTGAGTATGCAAAATTATACCCAACGCTTGGTCTGCATCCAAAACGTAAAATGGACTCGCAAAATCCAGGTAAGTTTTTTTTGGCAAAGCCTAAATGAAGCAATGTGGCTTGTGTACACAATACAAGCTTATGATCTAATTCATGACTCGTTAAATGCCGATAACATTAAAACAATCGAGAATGACTTACTCCGTCCTGTTTCGTTGTTCACATCTGTAGGCCAACCCTCTACATTTAATAAAGTACATAACCATGGAACATGGGCAACAGCGGGTGTTGGCATGGCAGGGTATGTATTAGGCGAATCTGAGTGGGTAGAAAAATCATTATACGATTTAGAAAAGTCGGGTAAAGGTGGCTTTATCAAGCAGCTAGAGATGCTGTTTTCACCACAAGGTTACTATAACGAAGGTCCTTACTATCAACGCTTTGCACTATTACCCTTTGTAACGTTTGCTAAAGCGATTGAAAACAACGAACCACAACGAAAAATATTTGAATATCGCGATGGCATATTATTAAAAGCGATTGATACGACGATTCAACTTAGCTACAACGGTTTGTTTTTCCCAATTAACGATGCAATAAAAAGTAAAGGTATCGATACCATTGAGTTAGTTAATGGTGTAACGGCAGCCTATGGCTTAACCAACGATGCGGGTTATTTAGATATTGCTAAGCAACAAGACCAAATAATTCTCTCTGGTGATGGACTAAAAGTAGCTCAAGCACTTGATAACAACATGGCAAAACCTTATTCGTTTAAATCTGTTGCCTTCGGCGATGGTAATGACGGTAAACAAGGTGCTCTAGTTGTAATGAGAACGCAGGTAGGTGGCGATCAAGCACTGCTATTTAAACCTGCTGCACAAGGCTTAGGTCACGGTCATTTTGACAAACTAACATGGCAATTTTACGACCACGGTAATGAAATTGTATCTGATTATGGCGCAGCACGTTTTTTAAATGTAGAAGCTAAATACGGCGGTCGTTATTTACCTGAAAACGAAACTTACGCTAAACACACTGTTGCGCACAATACGGTAGTGGTTGACGAAACAACGCATTTTAATGCAAATGTTGAAGTAGGAAATAGTAATTACCCTACACTTAATTTTTTCGAAACAAATGAATACGGCACGATTTCAAGCGGCGAAATAAGCACAGCTTATAAAGGCGTTGATCTTGAGCGTACGCTTGCACTTATTAACTTACCTGAACTACAAAGCACAGTTGCACTTGATATATTTGATGTTGCTGCAAATAAAGCGCATCAACTTGACCTGCCTTTGCATTATAAAGGTCAGCTTATCGATACCAGCTTTGAGTTAAAAGCAAATGCAACACAACTGTCTGCGCTAGGTACTAAAAATGGCTACCAACATCTATGGCTTAAAGCTCAAGCGCAACCTCAAAGTGGTTTAGCTAAAGTAACGTGGCTAAACGAAAATGGTCGCTTTTATACGCAAACGAGCTTGGTTAAGGGTGATGAGTCTTTCTTGTTTACTCAAATAGGCGCAAATGACCCTCATTTTAATTTACGCAACGAAAACGGTTTTATTCGTCGTGTTGAGGGTCAAAAGCAACATAAGTTTATATCTGTATTAGAGCCACATGGTGAGTACAACCCAAGTAAAGAATATACCCTAGAAGCTGTTAGCCGAGTTACAAAGCTTGAATATAGTCAGCAGGGCGATTTAACACTTGTTGAACTTGATATTAAAGGCAACTCATATTTAGTGGCAATTAATAAAGCACCAACATCAGCTAAAAACACATTCAATTATCAAAATAAAGAGTTCACTTTAAATGGCCGATTAGGCGTTTATATGATGAACAATAATCAGGAGTAAATAGGATGCAAAAGCAAAGCGCAAACTTTTCATTTGGTAACGAGACCGAAATAGAAGACTTAGGAAATGGTCTAAAACGTCAAATGCTAGGTTATAACGAAGAGCTAATGGCTGTTAAAATTTGGTTTGAGAAAGGGGCTATTGGTTATAACCATGCTCACAGACATTCTCAAGTAACGTATGTTGTTGAAGGTGAGTTTCACTTTAACATTGATGGCGTAACTAAAATCTTAAAACCGGGTGATAGCTGCTTAATCCCACCATTTGCTGATCATGGAGCTACCTGCCCAACAGGCGGAATCCTGATTGATACTTTTAGCCCAGCGCGTGAAGACTTTCTTGAGGATTAATTATGCAACTTAAAGGCTTACGTTGGTGGGTTATAGCGCTAATTGCGCTAGCTACCATTATTAACTATATCGACCGTCAAGCACTTAGTGTGCTTTGGCCGGACATTGTTGAAGATTTATTTCCTGATGAATCAGCGCTAGAACGCAAACAAATATACGCTAACATTTCAATTGTGTTTGTATTTGCTTATGCATTTGGTCAAGCCATATTTGGTAAAATATTTGACTGGGTAGGCACACGCTTCGGTTTTGTTTTATCGATAGGTGTTTGGTCTATTGCAACCGTTGCACATGCATTTGCACAAGGTGTACTTAGCCTTAGTATTTTTCGCGCAATCTTAGGTGTAGCAGAAGCCGGTAACTGGCCGGGCGCAGCTAAAGGTAATGCTGAATGGTTTCCTACTAAAGAGCGCGCCTTAGCACAGGGTATCTTCAACTCTGGCGCCGCAATTGGCGGTATTATTGCTATTCCTTTAATTGCTTATTTAACTATCTACTTTAGCTGGCAAATGGTGTTTGTTTTTGTGGGCGTATTAGGTTTTCTTTGGTTAGTGCCTTGGTTAATTTTAGTTAAAGCGCCGCCTAGCTCTCATCCTTGGCTTACAGCTGAAGAACGTGAATACATTTTAACAGGTCAAAGACGTGTTGATGATAATGGCGATGTAACAGGCGAAGAAGAATATAATCCTTCAACTGCTGAGTTACTTTCTCGTAAGCAAAGCTGGGGTGTAATCATTGCCTCTGCCGCAATTGACCCAATTTGGTGGTTATTTGTTTTTTGGATCCCTATTTACCTAAACGAAGTATACGGCATGGATGTTAAATCTATTGGTATATACGGTTGGGTACCTTATGTTGGCGCTATGTTTGGTGCTTGGTTTGGTGGCTTATTGGCTCAAAATCGACTCAAAGCAGGTTGGAATACAGATAAAACACGTAAGCTTACTATTACGCTGGGTTGTTTAATTATGTTACCAGCGCTACTTGCAATGGCAAATCCAGGCGGACCAACAACAGCGGTGCTTATTATGGCTGTTATTTTATTTGGTTTTCAAACTGCAATTGGTAATGTGCAAACACTACCAAGTGATTTGTTAGGCAAAAAAGCGGTAGGTACATTATCAGGTTTTTCTGGTATGGCGGCAAAACTTGGTGCTGTAGGCCTTACATCGCTTGTGCCTATTCTTACTGCTGATGGTAACTACACGCCAGCATTTGTTATTGGTGCTTCTTTAGCCATTATAGCAATGGCAGCTGTTTGGATTTTAATTCCAAAAATAGAACCTCTTAAAAAGCCTCAATAATCTAGATAATAACTGCTATGCCAACATATTCTGTATAAGCGCATAGCAGTTAACTACATAGGGTAACTTCCAAGATGAAAAATATTTACTTTATCGGTGAATGCATGGTCGAGCTTAGAGCTATGAGCGCAGGCACACTACACCAATCATTTGCAGGCGATGTTTATAATTCTGCAGTGTATTTAAAACGTTGCTTCCCGCAGGTTACTACTTCGGTTGTTACGGCTTTAGGTCAAGATAATTTAAGTAAAAAAATGCTAGAACGCTTTGAAAGTGAAAAAATAAATACACAACTTGTATTTGCTCACGACACCAAAGTACCTGGTATGTACTACATAGAAACTGATGAGCATGGTGAGCGTAGCTTTATTTATTGGCGCAATGATTCTGCAGCTAAAAAGGTTGTTGATTTTTTAGATGCTGATGCACTCGAGCAGCTTAGCCAAGGTGATATGTTTTTCTTTTCAGGAATTTCATTAGCAATAATTGAAGAAAGTGCACGTGAGCATTTTTGGAAAGTTGTAAAGCAGCTCAAAGATGCTGGGGTTAAAATAGTTTTTGATCCTAATTACAGAGCACGTTTGTGGAATAGTGTAGAGGAAACAAAAGAGCAGTATCATTTAGCTTTTACGCTTGCAGATATCACCCTACCAGGGGTTGAAGATTTAACAGCACTTTATGACGTACATAGCGTAGAAGCGGTTGTTGAATATTTAAAACCTTACCAAATTGAAGAAATTGTTGTTAAAAATGGCCCTGAATCGGTAGTGACAAAAGAGGGCGATACGCTTCAAAGCCACACCATAATACCGGTAACAAATGTTGTAGATACGACATCCGCAGGCGATGCCTTTAACGGTGTTTATTTAGGTGCTCGTTTATCTGATAAATCAATTTCAAGTGCTGTACAACTTGCTGCAAAAGCGGCAGGGACTGTTATACAGCAACCAGGTGCTATTGCTCCAAAAGATATATTTCAGCTAGCAATGGCTGAAGCTGGGATCTGATACCAATTTTATTAAAAACATGATCACCTTAGCGTATTAAATAACTCACTAACTACGTTAAAAATTATTTATATAGAACAACTATGTATCATAATTTTAGCCTTGTTATTGAGCTATTTTCTTGTCGCTATAATAGCTCATTAATTTAATGCAATTGGTATAACAAAATAATTAACCTGAACTCTGGTTAAGAGATTTACTAACATATTGAATCATGGTGATATTTAAAATTATTTTCTCTAGCTAGAGATTGTCAGTGAAAACAAGGCGAATTTACGCGTCAATAGCGGGCCTATTGCAAGTAAATTCAACGCATTTAGCGCTGAAAATAGCTGCTTGAGATAGATTTATTATCTAGAGTTCAGGTTAATCAAACATTAAAGGCCGCCATACATAGGCCGCATTACTTTTTATAAAGGAACAACGTTATGACTCGCTTTTCTGAACTTATGTCAGGACAAACACTGCTACCTATAATTCAAGCTGATACGCCAGAGCAAGGTGTTCAAATAGCAAAAGCCATGGCTAACGCGGGCCTTACTCTAGTTGAAGTAGTACTAAGAACAGAGGCATCAATAGAGGCATTAAAAGCTATTAAAGCACAAGTGCCTGAGCTAAAAGTAGGTGCGGGTACAGTCATAAATACTGATATTTTAGAGCAAGCACTTGAAGCGGGTTCTGACTTTATTGTAACGCCAGCGGTGTCTCCTGCATTACTTACAGCGCTTGCTAAATGTAATGTACCGGTACTTCCTGGTGTATCAAACACCGGTGATATTTTAATGGCGCTTGAATATGGCTTTGAAGAGCAAAAATTATTCCCGGCTTCGCTTGCCGGTGGAGCACCTTTTGTATCAGCTGTGTCGTCAGTATTTAGAGCAGTCAGCTTTTGTCCTACAGGTGGTGTTAGCGAAAGTAACAAAATGGACTATCTTTCTTTAAATAATGTATTCGCCGTTGGCGGTACTTGGATAGCGAAAAAAGAATGGGTTGAACAAGAAAATTGGCAAGCAATTACCGATTCTTGTATCCAAGCTTTAAAGTAGAAAGGATCTGATAAATGAATTATTTAGCCCCAACAATACTGCCAGGCGTAATCGTTGGCGACGAAGTAAGTGCTGTGTATGAACACGCACGTACTAACCAATATGCGTTACCAGCGGTAAATGTTGTTAGTACAACATCTATAAATGCGACGCTAGAAGCTGCTAAAAAGAAAAACTCGCCCGTTATTATTCAGCTTTCTAATGGTGGAGCTCAATTTTTTTGTGGTAAAAAGCTTATCCTTACCAGAGCAACAATCAGCAGTGCTTGGGGCGGTAAGTGCTGCAAGATATGTACATTCAGTGGCAGCACATTATGAAGTAGCAGTGATGCTTCACACTGATCACGCAGCTAAAAAGCTACTACCTTGGATTGATGGTTTGCTTGATGAAGGTGAGAGACACTTTGAACTGACTGGCAAACCACTGTTTAGCTCGCATATGATTGATCTGTCAGAAGAGCCTTTAGAAGAAAATATCGAAATTTGCGAACGTTACTTAATGCGTATGGCAAAAATAGGTATGACGCTAGAGATTGAGCTTGGCTGCACGGGCGGCGAAGAAGACGGTGTTGATAACTCACACTTAGATAGTTCTGCTTTATATACTCAACCTGAAGATGTTGCATTTGCTTACGAGCGTTTAAGTCGTATTAGCCCTAACTTTATAATTGCGGCATCTTTTGGCAATGTTCATGGTGTATATAAACCGGGTAACGTTGTTCTTACGCCAACTATTTTAAAAGATTCACAAGCTTACGTATCAGAAAAATTTAATCTACCAAGTAACTCAATTAACTTTGTTTTTCATGGTGGTAGTGGTTCTGAGTACAGTAAAATTGCAGAGTCTTTAACGTATGGCGTAGTGAAGATGAATATTGATACCGATACGCAGTGGGCGTGTTGGACAGGTATTTTAGATTACTACAAAGACAAGCAAGCATACCTACAAGGGCAAATTGGTAACCCTGACGGGGATGATAAGCCAAACAAAAAATATTACGACCCTCGCGTATGGCTGCGTCATTCAGAGCAAAGTATGGTTGCAAGGCTAGAGCAATGCTTTGACGATCTAAATTGTGTAAATAGGTATAGCGTATGAAAAGATTAAATACAGTATTGAAAGAAGACGGTGTAAATACCGACCTTATTTTACTTATTCGCACAATTTTAGCGACCAGTAAAGAGATAGCTTTTCGAGTAAGCCAAGGTGAATTAGCCGGTGTTTTAGGTTCAACATTGAATGAAAACGTTCAAGGTGAAGTTCAAAAAAAGCTTGATGTAATCGCAAATCAACTACTTAAAGACATCCTACTTGACGATAGCAGCGTACGAGCAGTTGCATCAGAGGAAGAAGATCATGCGGTAGGTGGCCATCCTGAAGGTCAATTTATTGTTGCTTTTGACCCGCTAGATGGCTCTTCTAATATTGATGTTAATGGGCAAATAGGCACTATATTTACTATTTACTTAGCCCGTGATGATGTTCCTTTTGACAGCGACGAGCAATTTAGTCAGCCCGGTGTAAATCAAGTATGTGCAGGCTATGTGTTATACGGCCCTTCATCATTACTTGTAATGAGTACTGGCGGTCCTACGCGTTGTTATACGTTAGACTCAACACATGGCGGTTACTTACTGACAAATAAGCAGTTAAGTGTGCCAGAGCAAAGTCGTGAATTTGCCGTTAATATGGCTAACTACCGTTATTGGGACGAACCAACACAAGTGTATTTTGATAAATTGCTATACACCTGTGAAAACTTCGAAAAAAGCTCAATCCGTTGGAATGCAGCGATGGTCGGCGACGTTCATCGTATTTTATGCCGAGGCGGTTTATTTTTGTATCCACAAGATAAACGTATCGGTAACGATAACGGTAAAATAAGACTGCTTTATGAAGCAAATCCGTTAGCACTTTTAGTTGAAAACGCAGGTGGCAAAGCAACCTCTAGAGGAGCGCGAATTTTAGATATTGCGCCAACTAGCTTGCATCAACGTGTGCCTGTTGCTTTAGGCTCGAATGAACCTGTGGAATTTTATAATAGCGCTATGTTATAAAACAGCACTCAACAAAAAAGGGGCAAGAAAATTGTCCCTTTTTTTACCCTTATTTTTCATTTTCTTTGTAAATAATCCTTTCTATGCAAATTCACTGCATTTCTTAATTTTTTATAGTCTTCAAGTAAGAATACTTCACATATTAAATAAATCTTATTTACTTAATCCCGAGTAAAACCAATTTTTTACTCTAGGGTTATGTATTTTCCTAGTAATTATGCACGATTGAATTCAATTTTTGACTAGAAATAACAGCGTAGGGTTAACTGTATGTTCATTTATTGTTATTTAATTCGGTGGGTATAGTGGAAAAAGTTATTTTATTATGGCTATATTACCAAGTTGGTTAACAATTCATTTGCAATTTAGATGGGTTTGGTAATAAGCAGACGATTTATTTGGTAACACACACAATAGATAGCCAAATATTAAAACTATAAATTTGGAGAATAGAGCCACCATGAAATTAAAACACTTTGCACTATGCGCTATTGCGATAGCAATAGTTGGTTGTGACACAGATTCAAACAATAATGACAACAACTTGGGCTCTATTGCTCTAACCGGAACAGTAACAAGTGGGCAAACATTAACAACGGCCGTTAGTGACCCAGATGGGATATCGGGTGAAATTACATATTTTTGGTATGCAGATGGGCAAGCTATTGAAGGGGCTAAAAGTTCATCATTTACATTAACGGATGACCAAATCGGCTTATCTATTACTGCACAAGCACTTTATACCGATGATGATGGCATTAATGAATCACATATCACAGAACCAACCGCAGATGTTGCCGCAATTGCATTCCCTGCAAGCTTAACCATTACGGGTGACGCGCTAGTTAGTTCGCAACTAACTGCCAATGTAGCTGACGAAAATGGTTTTGATGGCGATACAGTAACTTATAAATGGTTTGCGGATGATGTAGAAATTGCAGATGAAGTACTTTCAACGCTCACGTTGACAGACGCACAATTTGGTACGGTTATTACTGTTAGTGCATCTTTTGAAGATGATCGTGGGTTTGCTGAATCTGTTACTTCAGCCAGTACAGAGGTTGTAGCACGAACAAACTCAGAGGGTGAAGTGATAATTAGCGGCACGCCAACTGTTGGAAACACATTAACAGCAGAAATTAATGATACCGATGGAGCATCAGGAGATATTACTTATCAATGGCTTGCTGACGCACAAGAGATAGATGGCGCAATAGAGAGCACCTTTGCAGTTGATGCATCACTTTTAGGTCAAAAAATAAGTGTGCAAGTTGCTTATACAGATGATAATGGATTTATCGAGGATAATACATCAGAGGAAACAATTGCTGTTTCTGCTGTTGCGGTTGACGAAGCCGGTAGCGTAGTCATTATGGGAGTAGTGCCTTATTTAACAAGTGGT
The DNA here is from genome assembly GCF_000241185.1 of Pseudoalteromonas sp. BSi20495. Classification (NCBI taxonomy): domain Bacteria; kingdom Pseudomonadati; phylum Pseudomonadota; class Gammaproteobacteria; order Alteromonadales; family Pseudoalteromonadaceae; genus Pseudoalteromonas; species Pseudoalteromonas sp. BSi20495. Next base: position 16,701 of record NZ_BADY01000110.1, on the reverse strand, counting down.
GAGTTAACCGCTGAGATAACTGATAACAACGGTGTTGAAGAGGCTAACGTTACTTATACTTGGTCTGCTGATGGCGTTGAAATAGCTGGCAGCAATAGTAAAACATTTACACCTTCTGCTTACGCAGGCTCAATAATGTCAGTTACAGCTACGTATACAGACAACGATGGCTTTGCAAGTAGCGCTACAAACTCACTTGACACAGTGGTTTACACACAATTAGTTAGTAACCCTGAAGCACTCCTTGGTGCTATAAGTGGCGGTTTAGCTGATGGCGATGTTATTGGCTTAAACACCGGTGTTTATGCTGATATGGACGCAATTTTATTAACCAGTGCAGTAACGCTGCGCGCTGTAGAAGGGCAGAATCCGGTACTTAGCGGGGAAGTATGTGTACATGTTGCCAACGGCGTTGACGGCGCTGCATTAACAGGGCTTACCTTTAAAAACATAGACACTAAAGCGGGTGCATTTTGTGAAACCGAAGAAGAAACTGTAATTTACTCAGAGGGCGATAACTTTATATTTTCACAAAATATGATGGATGGAGAAGACACTTCACTTAATAACGCTAAATACAATTGGATAGTGTTAAAAGGTAAAGGCGCACTAGTGGAACGAAACACGTTTACTAACCGAAATACGGTAGAAGAAGGCTCTGTGATTAAAATGTCATCTTCAAGCTCTGATCACACTATTCAGTATAATTTATTCAGTGATAGTAATAATCCAAACTTTGCTGAATCAAGCTTACACCTAATTAATGCTGGTAATACAACGGGCGCTGACGCGGCAGAAAATGCTAATTTTACTATTCAATACAACAGGATAGAAAACTTTGTAACAGGGCGTCGTTTAATCAAAGTGCAAACATCTGGTGCAACTATCAAAGGCAATACAATTGTAAATCCTAATGGCGGTATTTCATTAGAAGATGGAGGATTTAACAGTGTCACAGATAATGTGATTATTCGTACTACGGATATTGCTAGCTCAGATGATAGACCGAGCGGTGTGTTAATTACACCACTTGGACATACCGTTAATAATAACTATATTGCAGGTATTCGCTCTGATAATAAAGAAGCGGGTGGCATAGTGTTTACAGCTAATCGCTTTTCGCAAGACGATGGCGGCGTACCAAAGTCAGGAAATCAAGCAGTGCTAAATGCTGCTGGTGACTTTACACTTAACGTTAAGAACAATACGGTATTAAACTCTCAACAACCCATAGTGTTCAGTACTGAGATCGGCTCTAAAGCACCAGCAAGTGATTGTGATGAGTTAACCGCAGTGAATGCGCCAGTGCTATATGGTCTAACCAAAAATGCGTTTGTTATCAACTTTGATGGAAATTTAATTGCAAACGGTTTAGGTGATCAATCTAGTAGCGATACAATTGCCAGTAGTGCATTAACACAAGGTTTATTTTACCCATATACACTTAGTAGTGACCATGCTTTTGAATATGACTGCGACTTAATTAATCATACTTCATCGGTATTAAGTAACAACTTTGGTTATACGGATAGTCGAGTATCAGGTGATGCAAGCGGCGACTGGGTTGAAATCAGAAAACTAAACGGTAATGGTGCATTTGATACTGATGGAGCTATCGACCAAGACCCAGCAACTAATAATAAAGAAGTGCTAGAGTATGTTACAGCAACAAGTACGCTAATAGAAACATCGCCAACTGGTGCGCAGGTTTTGGCTGGTGCTAGGGGCCTTCATTATATTCAAACTTCAGAAGTGGGTGTTGGATCTACTTGGAAAATACAAAACGATTAATTTGTAGTAAAACGTTTAATCGGTGTTTTGATTAAAAACTTACTAATTTTTTAGCCCCAATTTTGGGGCTTTTTATTTCCTCCCAAATACCCCCCTCAAACCTGCGCAGCAGGTAAATTGACTCCCAATAGATAGACACGCCCAGACGCATGTTGCGTTTATAAGCAAATATTTTATTCGTAATACTTGTACCAACAACCTATTTTACCCCTTGGTAATGCCTATAAAATAGAATTGGTCTTAACGCTGGTAATATTTAAGTGTTAAATTGGTTGATCAAGTGACTTCAGTTGAGTATATTAAATACAGGATTCACATTCTATCTACACAAGCATAACAAGCGACACATAACTAAACACACTACAACAACCAACGGAGAATTTTAATGTCGTTGAAGTCAGAAAATAATAATTCGATAGCGGGACCATTTGTACTAAGTCCAATAGCAAAATGGGTAAGAACAGCGGTAATTGCTGGTATGGCTGGTTCTTGTGCACTTACTGCGCAAGCTCAGGAAGCTGAAAAAAAGGTTACTGAAGTTGAACCTGATGTTGAAATCATTAGCGTTACAGGTACACGTAAAACAATACAAGATCAGATTGCTATTAAACGTGAGTCTACCACTGTAGTTGATGGCCTTTCATCAGAAGACATTGGTGATTTACCTGCACTGTCTATCGGTGAAGCGCTGGAATCAATTACAGGTGCTGCATCTCACCGTGAAAATGGTGGCGCAACAGAGATTACTATTCGTGGTCTTGGACCATTTTTAAGTGCCACTCATATCAATGGCCGTGAAGCAACCAATGGTGGTGGTGACCGCTCAGTTAACTTTTCACAGTTTCCATCAGAGCTCGTAAAAAAAGTAGCTATCTATAAAACGCAAGATGCATCAATGATTGAAGGTGGTGTTGCAGGTGTTATTGCTCTTGAAACCGTAACCCCTCTTGATTTTGGTAAGCAACGCGTATCAGGGGAAGTTAAATTAAACTATAACCCTGATGAAAGTAATGTAGAAAACTCATTACAAAGCGATTTAGGTTATCGTGGTACGTTTAGTTATGTAGACCAGTTTGAATTTGATAACGGCCAAGCCGTTGGTGTGTCTTTTGGTGTACAGCGTCAAGATATTAGTCAACCAGAAGCTGAATATAGAAGCTCAAGCCCGTCAGGCTCTTCATTATGGGCGTGTTTAAACGTTCCTAACAATACCAATGAAGGTTTTTATCGTAGCAGCGCAGGTGACTGTGAAGATCAAGTTAGTGGCGGTAGTAACCAAGGTTACGATACAGATATTGATTCTGAAACCGGCAAAGCAAAAAGTGATGGTACGCCTTATGCGTGGACTGGCAGTAGTCGCAGTTTTCGTCAAAATGAAACATCGGATGAGCGTGACGCAGTATTTTTTGCATTGCAATACCAGCCTTCAGATGCGTGGGATATTAATTTTGATACGCAAATTTCAGACAGGACACAAAAAGAAGCGCGCCACGATTTAATTTTTTTACAAAAACGCGCAACACCAGGTATTACTGGCCCCACACTTGTTACTAACGATGTAGGTGGTATTTTACATTGGGAAGGCGAGGAGCGCATTGAGTCAGCGGGTGAGCAATTTGAACGTGAAGAGAACTACCAAGGTTATGGTTTAAACATTGAACATAATGTAACTGACCGATTAACGGTTAATCTTGATTTAGCGTATTCAAAAACAGATCGTGAAGAACTACAAATTTCAAACCGCGGTAGAACATCGGATCGTAATTTCTTCTCTTGGGATTTGGGCGATGAAATTCCTCATTTCACATTAACGGATTTTGATGTTACAGATATTTCTAATTTTACTGACAGTTTAAGAACACGTTTAGATCGTGAGAATGTTCGCGAAAATGTAATAAAATCAGCGCGTTTGGATTTTGATTATGAATTAGATAGTGGTATGTTCACTAAAATTGAAGGGGGTATCAGAACATCTGAGCTTTCTTTCATACAATTCGGTGGCAGCCAAGGTAATGGTTCAAGAAACGAATACACAGTAGGTGACGATACAGCACTTGAGATTCTGCAAGGCTGTCAAATTGACTTCCCTGAATCAGACTTTTTATCAAGCGTGTCTGATGGCAACATTGTAACCAATGTTGATAGTGATGGTAACGTTATTGGTTCAGGTACAGGTGCTTCGTGGGCAACCTACGACAACGTCTGTTTTTCGCAAGCAGTTGCAGCAACTGATGCCGATTACAACGGTGTGTTCGCCTATCCTGACGTTGAATACCAAAATACTGGTACTGTCGATGTAACGGAAAAAACCACTTCAGCGTATTTAATGGCTAGTTACGATACAGAGATGTTTGGTAAATTTATACGTGGTAACTTTGGCCTTCGTGTAGTAGATACTGAAGTAACATCTGTTGGCTTCAGAACAGATTATTCTGTTGGTACGGATGCAGACACTGGATTTCTTGAATTGGTATCAGATTCTACAACACTTGATAAAATTCAAAGCGGCTCTAGTTATACCAAATATTTGCCTAGCTTTAACTTAGTTGTAGATTATAGCGAAGATATATTATTGCGTGCGGGTATTTACCGTGGTATGTCTCGCGCAGACCCGTCAGATTTGAGCTTTAACCGTGAATTTTCAACGAACAGTAACGATGATGGTGCAGCCACTTCACTTTCTGATTTAGTCGTAGGTGTAAACGGTTCTGGTAACCCTGCCACTCAGCCATTAATGTCATGGAACTATGATGCGGCGGTGGAATGGTATCCGAATGAAGATTCGATTGTAGCGTTTAGTCTATATTACAAACAGTTCCAAGGCGGTTTTGAAAAACAAACTATTTTAGAAGAGTTTATAATAGATGGCGAAAGTATATCTCTGCCTATTACTAACTCTGTTACATCAGACGATGACAGCGAAATAGTCGGTCTTGAAGCTTCGTTTTCTTACCGCTGGGATAATGGCTTAGGTGTAAAGTTTGGTTATAACTTCGCTGACACTGATTTTGAATTTGAAGATAGCTTATACGGTGATACATTCACTACTGACCTTGATGGTAATACAACACAATTAACGGAAGGTATTGTTGAGCCAGGTTCAGTTCCTGGTTTTTCTAAGCATGTATTTAGTAGTCAACTTTACTACCAAATTGGCGACTTCGATACTGCGGTTATTTACAAATACCGTAGTGAGTATTTCCAACCTTATACAAGTAATGGTACTCGTTTACGCTATGTTGACGCTGTAGGTGTGTGGGAAATGCGTGCATCGTATAAAATCAATGAGCACTTTAGAATCAAAGCTGAGGCAATTAACTTATTTAGTGCACCTAAATCACAAGACTTCTTTGTTGAAGATAATTTAGGTGAAGTGAATGATTATGGCCCACGTTTATTCTTAGGCATGAGCTTTAAACTTTAAACTATAAAGTTAAAAATAGAAAAGGCGGTTTACCGCCTTTTTTCTATTTTTATCATTCTAAAGCTAGGTGAGTTTGTGTATTAACTAAGCTGAACTCTGGTTAAGAGATTTATTATACCAATCTGCTTATATATGGGTCTATTTAACGTTAAAAAATTACGCTGAACTAGGCAAAATTTTTGTATTTTGTTCTAAATGAAAAACTTTTAACTACGTTATAGTGCAATTTAATTCGTTAACTTGCTCAAATATTTATGCAAGTTAGTATTATTCAGAGTTCAGGTTATTTAGTTAAGTGAGAAATTGAATAAAGCCCACGAGTTTCATCTGTTTTTCGTCTTACTTCTTCCAATGCTTTAGCTTCACTTGCTTCAAATAATGCATTGATCAATCTATTAAAGTGATTATGCATCGCCTTTCTTGCGGCGGATGGGTTTCGATCAGCTATTGCATCATAGATAGTGGTGTGTTCAGCCAAACGCTGATTTATATTTTGCGAACAAACACCTTGGTGAGCTAATAATATTTGTGGCTCTGAGCGTCGTAACTTCCAAAAGTTATTAATGGTAAGTGCTAGCGCTTTATTACGAGTTGCTTGTGCGATAATTTCATGGAAAAGTTGATCTGCTTCATCAGCTTTGTCAGAAAATTCCATGTCTATTAGTGTTTGCTTAAGTGCTTGTAGCTCACTATCTGAAATTTTAGAGGCTGCTAGAGCTGCAGCTTCCGATTCGACTAATGCGCGTGCCTGAGTTAGTTCAAATGCACTTATTGGGGGAGTTAAAGACGCTGTTTTTTTACTACTAGTAACAAATACACCCGATCCAGTTTTTACTTCAACGCGCTTTCTAACTTCCAGCGCAATAATAGCTTCACGAATAGTAGGGCGACTAACATCGTAAACTTCTGCCATTTCACGCTCTGCAGGCAAACGGCCACCTACTGGATAAATACCTTGATCAATTAAGGCTTCTAGTTTTTCTACAACCATCCAGAAACGTCTGCGCTTTTTAACATTTTGCATTACTTAATCTCTCAAAGTGGGGAGGTTTTGTTAACTTTAAACTCAAATTTTATGCTGCTTACAACGTAAAGAAACAAAGTTAAAGCTTGGCATAATTAATTTTTATTATAAATACGAAATTTTAGTAGTCAAAATAATAAGTATTAGTCTAACTGTAAGCCAAGGAATTATCTTATTTTTCTTTTAAAACAGAGCATAAGCTAATTTACGATTTTTTGTTATTGATAAAACTTTATTTTATGGCGTTTTGTCTTTAAATTCACATAAATCGTATAATCCGACAACAATCTTGCTTACAGGCAAGAGGGTGTATGGTAAGTACAATACTCATCAGTGTTGTATATAAGCTGGTTAATACTACACAGGCTACTTTGTAAACTTTAACAGCATTTTTACTCAAGGCGAAGTTAGCACGATAAAATGCGAAAATATGCATGTTTCAGTGATTACAGGCCAGTACATAGTCTCAAAATAGCAGTGGATAAACTCATTAACCCGACAGTTAAAACGACTAAAAAGAGTCATGAGTTGTCGGTAGTATCTAAACTTACTAGTTAAACTGAAATTTCCGTAACAACTTCAGTTTTTACAGAATTAGCTATAAAACATTGCTCATGGGATTGATGATGCATTTTCTCAAGTTGCTCCATTGTTGGTTTCTTATCGCCTGAAAACTGAACATGTGGTTTAAGTGTGACTTTAGTCATTGAAATTTTACCATCACTATCTTTTTCCATAATACCAACAGCCTCGTCTACATATGAGTCAACTACATACTTTTTTTTGGCGGCAATAGATAAAAAGAATAACATGTGGCAACTAGAAAGTGATGCAACAAAAGCCTCTTCGGGATCGACATTTTTTTTCAATTGAATAAGGTAATGGAACAACATGAGGGGAAGATGAAGCTAGTACGGTTTGACCGCCATCGAAAATCCATTTATGCCCACGGCTATATTTATTATCAATATAACTTTCATTATTTTCTCTTACCCAATTAATTTTGGCAAAATATTCTGACATATACACTCCATGTTGATGGACGTAGCCTAAGGGATAACTTAAATAGCCTCAACGTCTTGTGAATAAAAATTGTAAACATATTTATATAGGACTGAACTCTGAACGGAGTAAGCCGAAGCACTTGAGGTCATGAAATTTACTTTTCCAAAACCCACACTCACGTCGAAGTCCTTCTTCTTTAAATCCAAGCCGCAACAATAATGATTCAGATGCGATATTTTCAGGTATCGTATCAGCCTGAATTCGGTTTAACTTCCCACAAGCTAATATTCCAGAAAAACCAGCATCAACAATTGCGCGGACTGCTTCCACAGTATAGCCACATCGCCAAAATTGAGGGTGTAGCTCGTAACCAATTACAGCATTACGCATTTTACTGTTCCACGAATTAAACCCGCAAGTACCTATCAATTGTCCTGTTGGTTTTAATCGGATGGCCCATCTGATGCCTTGCTGTTCGTGGTATCTTTTATTAAAAAGGTTAATCAAATTAGCAGCTTGATTGTGTTCACGAAAAACATCTAAATCATAGTATTCGATTACAGATGGGTTAGAAAATAAATTGAACAACTCAGCTTCATCTTCAACACGAAGCTCTGTGAGTAATAGCCGATCAGTTTCAAGTGATGGAAATACCATCTAAATTCCTTTTATAATAAATTAATTGCACATGTATCTGTTGATGCTGCGCTCATGCTTTTAGTTTTCTTTAGTGTCAATGTCAGGCCAGTTTTGGCTGTGTTCACTCGCTGCGAGCTATAACAAGTTTGTGGTTTGTACCTACGCATAACCAACCCTGTATGGCTCAGATATTGATCATCCCCAATACGAACCCAGCCAGACTCCCATCTATACATTGAACCGTATACCAAAAGGCATCGATTATGTCGTTAATGACGGTCATAAACGCGAAGTCATAAACATTAATGATATTAAAGTGGAACAACTGTTAATTACGCGCTTGCATTAAATTATCGGTGTAATCGGGAATTATCACTCATACAATAACGCTTCATACAGCAGCAATGTCTTGCGACATTACTGCCCAGCGATAACGATAGTACTAAACGAATACCGTTACTTCTTAACCTTTCCCTTAAGTACATAAATTTCACCATCAAAACTGCCTTGAATTGTCAGCCCTTGGCTTGCCAATTCCTGCAAATATTCAATGTGATCTTCAGTAATATGCTGGCCCGGCACTAAAAGCGGAATACCTGGCGGGTATGGGGTAACTAAACCAGCGCAAATGCGGTTGTTACTTTTGCTAATAGGCACCGATTCGCGCTCGCCATAAAAAGCATCGCTTGGAATACACGCGAGATCGATGGCGGGTAAATTTTCTGGTAAGCGGGCTCTGCGCGTCGATTTCGACAGCTTCACTTTGCCCCCATCTAGCTTTTTCAATGCATTGTACAAACGAATTATTTTCGAACGTGTGCCGCCAAGCGTGAGTAAAACCAAGATAGTGCTGTGCGTGTATTTTTCTATTTCTAGACCAATTTCGTCCAGTAAATATTTATGAATATCTTTTAATGAATAAGGTAGCTCACTAATATCAATGAGTATTTTTAACGGATCGTGACCCATGTTATCACCGCTAAAGTGCGGAAATATATCCATAAAGTCTTGCTTACCGAGCACTTTAATGTGCTTGAGCGACGCCATCTGTTGTTTAAATTCGTCAACATGATTTAGCAACGCATTGAGCAACTTATAGCCTTCCATCTCTAATTGCTTTTGGCATACATCAAGAGACGCAATAAGCTGATATTTGGGCGATGTGCTGGCGTAGATACTGTAAATATCTCGAAAAAAATCAGCATCAAAATCGGGGTCGTTAATATGGATATAAGACGCCTGAGAAAATGCCGACACTACTTTGTGTGCGGAATGCGTAATGTAGTCAGCCCCAGCATGTATTGCAGAATAATAGCGAAAGCTAGGATGAAACAAAGAGTATGCAAACCATGCCTCGTCAATAAACACCTTAATACCATATTGATGAGCATAATCTACGACTTGCTTCAGGTCGCTAAGCAGGCCATCGTAAGTACAGCCGGTAAGCACCAGTAATTTAGCATCAGTATTGTTTTCAATTGCTAACTTTATGTCGGCCAACGACGGTGGCGCGAAAATCCCATATTTTGGATTTAAAATACTCGCCAAATAAATGGGGTAACTGGCAGATTGCAAAATGCCATAGTGGACTGATTTATGACAATTACGGTCAACAATTACTTTATCTCCCTTACGCAGGAGTGTTTGTAAAATAATTTTATTTGAGGTAGACGAACCGTTTGTAACAAAGTAGGTGTGCTTAACTTCAAATGTTGCCGCTGCTGATTCTTGAGCGCGACCAATAGTATTCGTGCTGTCTGACAATGAGCCTAGCGAATCTACCGACACCGACAGATCGCCAACAAATACATTGCGGCCATAAAACTGATAAAAATCTTTAATATAAGGAGAGTTTCTAAAGCTAGAGCCACCGCTATGACCCGGTGTGTGCCATGAATCGTTTGACTCGCCCACATAACGACGATACGCCGTCCAAAATGGCGTTTCCGAACGGTCGTCAAAATCGTTGATCATATAACCTAAAATTGCTTCAGGGTCAGAAATTACTTCATCTTTAAAGAAAAACGATTCAATTTCTTCTGACTCGTTAACGATTTCCAGCCCTTTGGTGTCGTCGCCAACAACATAAACCGGCAGCTCAAGACGAATAGCCTTTAACTCTTCAATAAAGCGGCTATACATACGCTCACCCACTTTATTGTGCATATCCCAGCTTAGTACTACGGCTTGAATATCACCATCTTCCGCTACATGTTCCAACGCGCGTTTAAGCTCAAGGCATTCAATAATATCGATATGGATATCATCACGCTCAAAATTAGGAATAGTCTTTGACAGATTCGTTGAAAGCCCTTGTAAAGTGGTTGGGTCTTGCTCAATTATCAAGATACGAAGTAGAGGTAGCATAGAGGTTTTCGCAATAAGATTTATAATGCTCAATAGCATAACCAAAGGAGTGAGACTTGTGAAATTAATACTTTGATAATGCCTTGTTATAATTTTTTTAATTCAGTAACAATATACTGTAAATCTGTATCAGTAGCCTCTTCGACAAGTCCATTACCCAACTCAGGGTTTAAGTTAAATCCAGTCGAGACATGTCTAGATTTGGTATTACTATTGACCAATATACAGCCGCTGCCTTGTCAGCAGTAACACCAGAATAATCTTTATTAAGGTAAAATTTAAAGAAAACTAGCAAATCAATGAATAGCACATCAAAAATACAGTTATGAGCAATTGCCTTGGTATATTGTGCTTTCGGTTTTAGTATTTTTCTCGCAAATTTAAAATCAGAACGAGGGCTCTCATATTTACCATGAAATTATAACGCCGCCATAAACGCCGTTATGCGTCCGATTTAATTGCCTTGTTATATTTTTTATACCATAATCCAATATATATTGGTATTAACTAAACAAAGGTTTAACTATGGCTAAAAATACAAGTGTTACTTTAGGTGATCATTTTGATCAATTTATAAGCCAGCAACTTCATTCAGGTCGTTACGGTTCAGCAAGCGAAGTGCTTAGAGCTGGTTTGCGAGCATTAGAAGATGAAGAAACTAAACGACTTAATTTGCGTAATATGCTAGTTCAAGGTGAACAAAGTGGCACCGTTGAATATAGCTATGATTCTTTAATTGCCGAGCTTGATAAAGAAAATAATTGATGAATAAATTCGCATTATCAGCTAAAGCAAAATCGGATTTAATAAAAATTGCAAAATACACCCAACTCACATGGGGTCAAGCACAACGAAATAGTTATTTAAAAATACTCGATAACTCATTTCAATTATTAGCAAATGATCCCAAAATAGGAATTAACTGCGATTATATTAGAGAAGGTTATAGTAAATACCCTCATGCTAACCATGTGATTTATTACAAAGGACACAAAGAAAACCAGATACTTATTGTCCGCATTTTACACAAAAGTATGGATGTGAACCGCGCTCTATGAGAAAAACATAACGAGTCTGTAGATTAACTCGTTTTTTATTTGTTTTTATTGATAAATAAACCATAGCTGAGTTCCTATTTTGGTTCTATCGATTATTGTGTTTTTCATTGAATATAAAAAGCTGGTTTAGTGTTATTTCAATTGGCGTTTTGGAAGAGATTACCGGTGTTTGAGTGGCTTTTATTTAGAGTAAAAAGGCTTCCCCTTCTCAGTGCGTCGTGTTTTGCAGCTTTTCTATATTCTGAACAAGACAATACAGTTGCTGCAGCGTCAAGTAAGGCATTCACTTTCATTTGACCTCGTAAGGTCAGTTTATTACCCCTTTATTCCCGTAATATACCGCTTTTTATTTAAAGGAAAGCCGGTTCAATACAGCCGAGTCGTTTGCCATTCTTTAATAAACAGCTATCGTCGTGCGATTGGGCTGTCTATTTTTACTTTCATCTAATCAACATAGCACAGCTTTTTAATGATTCATTATTTATAGTAATGCACACTTCATGCTGTTTTTGTCGGCTTTTTTCGCAATAATTAGGATGGGTGTCATCCTAATTAGGTGCTTATATAAAACCAAAATGTGTAATTACTATCTTCTGGCCGCTTTTAGTGAAAAGCACATAGCTTCCTCTTCTTAGGGAGTTCCATTGGCATTGCGTTTTAAAACAAACAACTTTTCATGAAAAGTGTTATTTGATAGTCTAGAAAAAGTACAATAAATCAAGGAAGTTTATGAACTACTTAAAAAAATTAGGGATTTTCATCCTGTTAACATGCCTCAGTTCTTTTTCATTTGCTGAAGATGTTATTCTTAATGAACACACCATTGAATCCAAAGCATTGGGTGAAGAACAAAAAATTACTGTCTATCTTCCAAATGATTATGATGAAAAGTCAGGCCACCAATATCCAGTTTTATATTTATTAGACGGAAAATACTATAAAAGGATGGTGCAAGGTGTTGTTACTTCGTACTACTCTAATGCGCTTATTCCCGATATTTTGGTTGTTGCCATCGAAAACGAAGATCGCATTCGAGACTATACGCCAAGCCCTCATGAAACCCATAAGGGAACAGGTGGGGGCGATGTTTTTCTAGATTATATTGAAAAAGAATTGATTCCCTTTATAGATACAACGTATCAAACCTCAGACTTTAGAATATTATATGGTCATTCCCTAGGCGGACTATTGTCACTTCATGCCTTGCATTCTCGGCCTGAGTTATTTACTGCACACTTTGCATTGAGCCCTTCGCTTCATTGGGGCAATAAAGAAAGGTTAAAAAACTGAAGAGTTATGTATCTTCCAAAAAGAAATTGAATCAGTTTGTTTATATGAATTTAGGTAATGAAGGGTTTAACTCAGGCACCGACCAATCTAAGTTAATGCGAAAAGCATTTTTAGAACTTCAGGCATTCCTACAGGAAACTACGCCTAGTGGTTTTAGGGTTAAGAGTGAGCTGTTACAGACTTTACCCCATGTAGCGACCAATATTACAGGGTTAACACATGCATTGAATGAGCTATATCGAAACTGGTCCCTTCCTTTTGCAGTAATGGAGCAGGGGCGAGAAGGTATAATTAAGCATTTTCAGAGTTTATCAGACGACCTCTACTATGAAATAAAGCCTCGCAAGGGGGCCGTCAATTTTGGGGGCGACTATATGACTCATGGCTTGTTTAAGCCAGATCAGGGGATGGATTTATTTAAATATAATGCCGAACTTTATCCTGATTCTGCTTGGGTTCAATTTAATCTTGCCAAAGCGTATAAAAATAGGGAACAAAATGAGTATGCTAAGCAACAGGCTGAGCTGGCGCTAAAATATATTGGCGATGATGAAGAGGACTTAAAAGCGTCGATTATAGAATTTTTACAAAGTTATGAAGGCGAAAAAATTAAGGAAGAAAAAGGCTAATAAAAATTAATAGTCAATCAAAGGATATAGCACGCAGGGCTTATTCGGGCGATTGACTATGCTTTAGATTAGGCTAGCGATAGGCTGGATTTGATAGAAAGTACAACTTCAAATCGGCTAAAAAAATAGTTCATTGGCGTTTTCGCTAATTATAAAATTAGACTAATCAACTTTATCTTTAAACTCACACAAGTCTTCAATAATACAGCTGCCACACTTTGGTTTACGTGCTACGCAGGTATAACGCCCGTGCAGTATTAGCCAATGATGTACGTCTACTTTAAATTCTGCAGGTACTACTTTTTCAAGCTTTTGTTCAACGGCTACAACATCTTTACCCATGGCAAGCTTAGTGCGGTTAGAAACACGAAATATATGCGTATCTACTGCTATTACAGGCCAACCAAAGGCGGTATTGAGTACAACATTAGCTGTTTTACGGCCAACGCCTGGTAGGGCTTCTAGGGCTTCACGATTTTCTGGCACGATGCTGTTATGTTCATCTACCAATATTTGGCACATTTTGTAAACGTTGGCCGCTTTTGAATTAAATAGGCCAATGGTTTTAATGTAATCACGCAGTGTATCGTGGCCAATATCTAAAATGGCTTGGGGTGTATTAGCAACAGGGAACAACTTTCGAGTGGCTTTATTAACGCCTACATCAGTTGCTTGTGCTGAAAGAGTTACTGCTACTAGTAACTCAAATGGGCTTGAATATTCAAGCTCTGTAACTGGATGTGGATTATCGTCGCGTAAGCGAGAGAGTATTTGGTGACGTTTTTCTTTATTCATGTAACTTAAAACGCATTAGCTTTTGCTAAGTTAATGCGCTTTCCCCTTAAGTTAAGCTAGTAACACGTGCTCGAGGGCCTTTTTCAGGTTCGGCAGGTGCGATTTGTTTTGATTTTATTTGTGCGTCTATTACGTTTTTAGCTGCAATAAGCAGCCCCAGGCCTAAAAAGGCACCAGGTGGCAAAATGGCGAGTAAAAATTGGTTATCAAAGCTAAATACTTCAATGCGTAAGCTTTGTGCCCACGGGCCTAATAATAAGTCGGCGCTGTCGAATAACGTACCTTGTCCAATGAGTTCGCGCATTGCGCCTAAAACGACCAGCACAATCATAAAGCCTAACCCCATCATTAACCCATCAAAGGCTGATAAGTGAATTGGGTTTTTAGACGCGTAGGCTTCAGCACGGCCAATAATGGCGCAGTTAGTAACAATCAGCGGGATAAAAATCCCTAAAGACTGATAAAGCACAAATGTATAAGCGTTCATGAGTAACTGCACTATGGTTACAAAGCCTGCAATGATCATAACAAACACCGGAATACGAATATCTTTTGGTACCCAGTTTCTTACTATTGATACACTAATATTAGAGCCGACTAAAACAAGCAGTGTTGCAAGCCCTAGACCCAGTGCATTTGTAATTGTAGAGGTAACAGCTAATAACGGGCAAAGACCTAAAAGCTGCACTAGGGCAGGGTTATTTACCCATACACCTTCTTTATATAAAGTTTTTAATTCGCTCATTTAGTTACCTCTGCACATTTGGCGTTAGGCGCGGCAAAAATAGCATCAAATTCACTCTGTGCGAACAGCACTGCGTTTTTTACTGAGCCAACCACTGCGCGAGGCGTAATGGTGGCTCCTGTGAACTGATCAAATTGTCCCCCGTCTTTTTTAACGGCCCAGCGAGCATCGTCTTCGCCTTGCACTGTTAAACTTTTAAATGTGGTGATCCAAGAGGATTTTTTAACTTCTACCTTATCACCTAAACCAGGGGTTTCTTCGTGTTTAGTGGTGCGCACGCCTGCAATAGTACCATCACTTAAAACGGCCGTTAGCAAGTTAATATCGCCACTGTAACCACTTGGTGTGACATGCCTTACAACAAGAGCAACGGGTTTGTTATTTTTGCGGGCGCGATAAATTATTTGATTAGCATAAGGGCCTAACCGTTCATCTGAAATAATAACGCAATCGGTTGAAAGCTCATTATCGTAAGTACTAGGGTCGAGTACTTGTTGTAATTGAGAGGTCAGGTGTAGCTGTTCTTGTTCGGCAATTTTATCGGCGGTTAATGCATTAATTGACGCAACGAGCCCCGTGGTTACAAGGGCAAATGCCGTTAAAATAGCGCCATTTTTAGCCATTGATGAAATAATCATTTTACTGCTCCATGGCCATAAGTACGTGGTTGCGTGTAGTAGTCAATCAATGGCACTGCAATGTTTAATAACAGTACAGCAAACGCAACGGCATCAGGATAACCACCAAAAGTACGAATTAAATACACTAGTAGGCCAATTAAAGCACCGTAAATTAAACGACCTTTATTAGTTGTGGCAGCTGATACCGGATCGGTAGCTATAAAAAATGCGCCCATCATAGTAGCACCACTTAATAAGTGAAATATTGTGCCAGGCTCAGTTCCTGGGGCGGCAATATAACCAATGGCGCTGCATATAGCTAAGCTTGCAATAAAGCTCACTGGAATATGCCAGTTAATTATTTTTTCTTTTAATAGGTATAAACCACCTGCTAAAAAGCCTAAATTAACCCACATCCAGCCAAGGCCTGCCCATTCATTAAATAATGTTTTTTGCATGCTTTCGGTAACCGTTAAACCATGACCAATATCTGTTTTAATGGTGTCTAAAGGCGTTGCCATAGTGATTCCGTCAATACTTGCGCGGACTTGATCTAAACTATAACCAATGGAGGTGAAGTCGGTAAATATTATACGTAGTTGTTCAGTAAACCCTATAACGTTGTTAGATAGTTCAGACACAGGTAACCACGAGGTCATTTGTACCGGAAATGAAACTAACAACAGCACATAGGCAGCCATTGCGGGGTTAAATAAGTTAAACCCTAAGCCGCCATATAATTGTTTAACGATAATAATAGAAAATAAACAACCAATAATAATTATCCACCACGGGGCTAAAGGCGGAATACTTAACGCTAATAACACAGCGGTTAGCCATGCACTGCCATCACTTAATGCAGGCCAAACCGGGCGCTTTCGCATCAGCATTATGGCAGCTTCAAAAACTGTTACTGCAGTTAATGCCAGTACTAACTGAATAAGCACGCCAGTGCCAAAAAATACAACTTGAGCAATGAGTCCAGGAATACACGCAGCTATAACGGTAAGCATTAATCGCGTTAACGATTTATGACTGTGGTTATGCGGCGAACTGGCCATGGTTAATTTCATGACTGATCATTTCCTTCTTTTTGTAACTTTTTGGCTTTTGCTCGGGCAATAGCGGCAGCAACAGCTGCTTTTTTCTTATCGTCGCTTGATTTAGGTACGTCAGCGTCAATAGAGCTAGATGAATTGTCGGTATTATCGGGTGCGTTTGGTGCTTCTGCATCTTGAAGTGCTTTAGCTGCTTTTTTAGCTTTGGCGCGTGCAATAGCAGCGGCAACGGCGGCTTTTTTGTCATCAACAGGAG
>NZ_BADY01000111.1:0-106916 GCF_000241185.1 Pseudoalteromonas sp. BSi20495 | reverse complement strand
GGCTTACATCCATGTAAGAATAAGTAAAAACCGAGCAACAAAGAGTAAATAGCTCCTAGGCAGAACCCTTTGGGCAGCGCCTGTTTGGTATTAATGCTACGTTATCGCCTATTTATGGGGAATAACCACACTGCATAGGCTCTGCCTTGCCTAAATACCAAACAGACTGCTGCAAATTCAACCTTGAAAGATCAACAGACCCTAGTCTTTAAATAAGCATTACCACGTATAATTTGCCGAAAGCATGGCGTTACGTGGTTTGCCAGGGAAGTATCTGTCGCCGGTAAAACTGGTGTAATCGGCGCGCTCCGCATAAGCCTCATCAGTTAAGTTAATAATGCGGGCAAGCACTTCAAGGTTATTAGTAACTTGCCACTGTGCGCGTAGGCTTAAAACATCATGCCCTTGGTATTTATTTAAGTTTTCTGGGTCGGTGTAGTAGTTACCAACGCGGTGCCACTGCAAAGCAAATTGCGCGTTGTTTAATGCCTGCCATGTTAAATCGAGATTAGCAATATTACGCGGCGCGGTATCTATGTCGTTGCCGTTTATATTTAAACCGTTAAGTATTTGGTTGTTAGTATAAGTATGCTTTGCGTGAGTGCCTGCAAAGTTAAGCGCAAGCGACTTAGTGAGCTGGTAGTCAAGCTCAAGCTCAATACCACGATGGCGAGAGCTGCCATTATTTACCGTAAAAAAGTCACTATCGCGGTAAATCGTATTGTGTTTACTCATAGCGTAAACCGACACGCCATAACGTAGTTTTTCGTAAATCCCTTTAATACCCAGCTCTGCGTTATTCGCTATTTCGGCGCTTAAATTTGCAGTAGTTTGCTCGCGTTGTAATTGGTATAGCTCAGCCGCTTGTGGCGCTCTATAACCGCGAGAAAAGTTTGCATAAAGCGTGTTATTTGTATTGTACTGATAACTAACCCCAAGCTTTGGCGATAAATTACTAAAGCTATTTTTAGCGCTTGCTGGGCGGCTGTATCGGCAACCACCAAAGCCGCATTCTGTGCCATCGTCTTTTGTTCTACCTGCTAGCATATTATTGGTGTAGTCGTACTGCATATGCTCGTAGCGCACACCTGCGGTAAGTAACCACTTATTTAATTGCCAATCAAGCGATGCAAAAGGGGCATAAAGCGTGGCGTTTACATCGTAATCGTAATGCTTACCTTGTGGCACTGTAGCCACTAAAAATGCAGAACCTTGAGTGGGGGCATTTTGGCTTTGAGTAAAGTCGGCTTGCGTGTATTCGCCATCAAGCCCTAGGTTTATTTTTATATTACTTTGTAAATTATGTTGATAAAGCGATTGTATGCCAAAACCTGTTTGGCTGTTTGTTTCAAGCGGTGTGCCGGGTAAAAAGTGCTTAAAAAAGTCCATGCTTTGGTCGCGAAAATATAACGTAGTAGAGAGCACATCATCGTTATTTAATTGCCATGTTGCATTGCTCCATGCTCTAAATGCACGTGCTTTTCTAAATGCGTCAGGGTCAAAGTTTTTTTGCGCGAGGTCTTCGTTTTTATAGCTTTCAAAGCCTGTAATAAATCCAGCCGTTTGCTGATCAAGATTTGTGTAAGTAAGGCCTGAGGTAAGTAATAAATTATTATTTGAATAGCGATGGCGAATATTTACTTTTTGTTGCTCTACGCTTTCGTCGTCGCGGTAACCGCTATCATCGGTAACACTTGCGTTAATGCCGATACCGCTTTTGCCGTAATCTTGTCCTGCACGTAATTTGTAGCGGGTATAGCCGTACGAGCCATAGTCTAAACCAACTAAACCACCGCCTTGAGTAGTGTCGGGCGTTATTACATTAATAACACCATGCACAGCGTTTGAGCCATAAAGTGCAGAGCCAGGGCCTTTTAGCACTTCAATACGCTGCGCCATTTCGCTGTGCGCTTCAAATAACTCGTTTATGTTACAAAACCCAGCGGCTCTCAGTGGTATACCATCTTCTAAGGTTAATATGCCACCACATGCGCCTGCGCCCGAAAGTACCGGAGAGCGCAATGCGGGTAAATATTCTTGGCCATTTCCGCGTTGAATATTAGCACCCGCTACACGTTGTAGGGCTTCTTCAATATGGGTAGGCGCTATGCTATTTAGCTGCGCTTCGCTGAGTGCGCTTATTGATAAAGGGAGTGGGGTAGATAGCGCTTCAATACGTGATGCCGTAGTTGTTATTGTTTCTATTGCATCGTTGTTTTGATTATTGGCAAACGCAGCGTGGCTAAAGGGTAATATCAGCGGCAAAAAATAAGGTTTCATACATTCCTTGAAAGTAATCTATATTGCATTGCCTCTATAATATGCGGTTTTAATATGCATTTAAACTTGTTGCGTTAAAGCGTACGTAACCTATAAACCCGATACGTAATTGATAAAACAAAACAAGCCACAGCAGGAAACACCAAAGCCAGCACTAAGTAATGCTTAAATAAAACGTAGCCGGTTATACCGCCTAGTAAAAAGCCTGCAATAATGAGTAAAAACATAACGCCTTTACGGGTATCAAATTGCTCACCTTTAAGCGCTTTACCTAGCATTAAACCAAGGTCAGTAAAAATACCGGTTAAGTGTGTGGTACGAACTACTGCGCCACTGTAATTAGTTGCTAGCGCATTTTGTAACCCACACGCAGCAGACGTTAAAACAATGCCGTAAACGAATGTGTTTTTGAGTAAATAAGCACTCGCAAGTAGTAGCAATCCTTCAATAAAAAGCAAAGTGTCGTAATGACGACCAAGTTTTAATGAGCCACCAGAGAGCAAAAAGCCCGACAGTGCCGAACCCAACATAAAGCTAACAATTATTGAAAGTAACAATAAGGCAGTACTGGGATTAGTTATTGCTTTAATACCAAGTA
Source organism: Pseudoalteromonas sp. BSi20495 (assembly GCF_000241185.1). NCBI lineage: Bacteria > Pseudomonadati > Pseudomonadota > Gammaproteobacteria > Alteromonadales > Pseudoalteromonadaceae > Pseudoalteromonas > Pseudoalteromonas sp. BSi20495. The sequence goes on along the minus strand of NZ_BADY01000111.1, from coordinate 104,038 downwards.
AAGTAACAGAGCCAGATACATGCGAAATAGCCTGGTGCTCAAATCCTAATAAGCCTACAGCGTTTACTATGCCCGCTATAAATGCGAGTGTAAACGCGCCATATTCAACCCACTTTGGTAGTTTTGTAAACATTGCTTAGATCTTATAATTTCTATGTAGATAGGTTTATATCATACACCTAAAGATATTTTTTTTAGGAACATAAAATAAAGATAAACGCATTTAGTCATCGTTTTTGTTAAGTCGCTTTGCTTGAAAAGCTTTAATTTGCTGATCGACTTTATGTGTATCAATGACTCCAAATTTAAATGCGATATACACAGGAAGTTGAAATTCATTTAATTCAATAGAGGTGATGTTTTTGAAAGGTTGTGTGTACCAAAGGCCAGCTTGGTAATTTGTAATAGCGTACTGCACTCGCCCTTTTTTAAGGAGCTTAAACGTGTCTTCGCTAGAAAGTGAACGCATTATATTATTTGAATCTATTGCGTACTTTTTGGCAATTTCTACTGGTAAATCAACGCCTCTGAGCATTGATATTGCAGCTTGAGATAAATTATTATTAATAACGTTTTGATCGTTAATCGTAAACAAGCCAAATTTAGTTATATGCAGCGGCACCGTTGTAAAGTCTAAGTATTTAGCACGCTCTGGATTATTGCCTAATGAAAAATAACAGTCAAAGTTATCTTTTTTCATTTCTTTTTGAACACGTGCCCAAGGTAAATGCACTAGTTCAATATTTAATTCTAGGTTGTGCTCAATAAACCTTAAATATTCAATATCTAAACCAGTAAATGTTTCGGTGTTAGTGTCATATATTGTAAAAGGGGGGTAGTGAGTAGTAACACAGCGTATGATTTTATTTTGCGATGCAAATAACGGTGTTGAATATAAAATTATAAAAAAGAAAATTACACGCATTAAGCCAAAACCCAGTTTTTTTATTAGTGTAGAAGATTATGTTTGATTATCCAGTCTGGTGCGTTTAACTGTACTGATCTAAGTAAATATAAAAAGCGTATTAACACAATTTGAGCAAATCTAAATGTTTAATACAGAGCAACAATCACGAATTATAGAAATGGCGTGGGAAGACAGAACCCCTTACGAGGCAATAGAGCAGTTATACGGATTAAAATACCCGCAATTGGTGGTTTTTATGCGAGACAACGTTTCAAAAGGCAGTTTTAAAGTTTGGCGTAAACGCCATGCTGGTCGCAAAACAAAACACTTAAAATTACGTGACCCTGCTATTATGCGTAGTCACTGTAAAACACAATATAAACAGCGATGAGTTAGCTTAAATTTTAATGGCTGGCAATTTCATTCGTTGTTCATACCCGTTTGTTAAACTCGTAAATTAATCCCAGTTATTAAATTCACTAAGTTAACTTATAAGGATATTAAAATGCTCATTGCGCTGGCTATCATCATCGGCTTTTTTTTACTGGTTACCTTGTTACCTATGTCTTACAGCCAACACTATTTGGTGCGTAGTTGCGACTTTGTGCGCTTACAAGTGTTTTATATTGCCAGTTTAGTCACTGTTACTTCGTTATTTTTATTATGGCAAAGTAGCGCAATAGGCTATGTATTTATAGCCTTAACCTCATTACTTATAATGATTTTACAAGGTAAATGGATTTACCCGTATACGTGGCTTGCTAAAAAAGAAGTGCAAAGCGCACCTAAGCACATCGACCATAGCATACGAATTATGTCGGCAAATGTACTTATGTCGAACCATAAAAGTGAGCAGTTAATTAGCCTTGTTGATGAGCATCAACCCGACCTACTCATTACGCTTGAGAGCGATAGCTGGTGGGAAAATAAATTATCAGTCATTAAAAAAAATTACCCATATTACATAGAATGCTCTAAAGACAATCGTTACGGCATGCACTTATACAGCAAGTTTAAAATACTCGATGCACAAATATGTGAGCTAATAGAAAAAGATATTCCCTCAATTCATATTTTGTTTGAAAACGATGAAGGCCTGCAAATGCAAGGGCACTTTATTCACCCCGCACCACCAAGCCCGACAGAGGAAGACTCATCGCGTCCGCGCGATTCGGAGCTAATAATGGTCGCTAAAGCGCTTAAAAACCCAACACGACCTACCATAGTTGCCGGTGATTTAAATGATGTAGCTTGGTCGCGCAGCACCCGTTTGTTTATGCAAATAAGTGGCTTTTTAGACCCTCGAAAAGGCCGAGGTTTTTATAATACTTTTCATGCAAGTTACTTTTTTATGCGCTGGCCACTCGATCACTTATTTCACAGCCCAGGTTTTAAAGTAAAGCGTATTAAGCGCCTAGCTAAATATGGGTCTGATCACTTTGCGCTACTCACTGAGCTTATCTACGAAAACGCTAATCAGCAATCATTAGAAACTAAATCCGATGAACTTAAGCAAGAAGAAATTCAAGAGCTTGCCATGAGTAAAGCAGATAAGCGAAAAGTGCCAAGGTTTGAGGAGAAGTGATAGCTATTAGGCAGTGTAGGTCGGATAAGTGGCGAAGCCACGCCATCCGACAAAAATAATGAATTGGCTAGCAACAACACGACTACCACGTTTATGTTGTCGAGTGGCTAGAAAGTGCCAATTGCAGACAGTGGTAACGCTTTGTTATAAGTTTATTTATCCAATTCTGATTTGTCTTTTAAAACGAAACCATCTAGTCGCCCTTTATGGAAAACACGCTGAACTGACATTACAGCTTTTGCTTGATAATAATCGATACCGGCTGCAACCATCTGTTCCCTTATTTCTATCATTTTAACGAAACTTTCAGCCATAAGCTTTTGTGCTTTTTTGTCTAATGATTCCCATAGCGGCATATAAAGATGCTGATGTACATTTACAAAAAAAAGCCCCTCTTTAAGAACAAAATCTGAAGGAGAAAACTCCACAACTACTACTAATTTTTCATTTTCTATATCGTCGTAATCAAACCAGTTGCAGCCAATAGACTGAACTTGATTATCATCGATCATAATGCCATCCGGTCCACATAAAGAATCTAACAATGGCTTTATTATATTGTCTATATCGGCAGACGCAGTGGTTTCATACCTTTTTTGCTCATGGCTATACCATTCAATTGAAATCTTCACGTCACCCGAAAGTAAAAAACTAACTGACTTTAACTCTTCAACCACAAATTCTTTAAATTCTGATCTTCTATCAGACTTCGCTTGAAGTGACACAGGAGATCTTTTTATTTCAAAAGAAAACCTACCATCTTCTGATGGTCTCTTTCCGTCTAGCATAAAACTCCCTAAACTTATAACAACTTTATCAGAGGACACTTTCCTCTTAATATTGCCAAGCTAATGACAACTCACCAGAGTGACGGCTTACCGCTCACAGCCGAACTTCGCAAAAGTGCCATTTGCGGACGGTGATAAACATGATATTTAAAGTCAAAAATTCCCCCCTCTGGCTTTTTATAACCCGCTATTCTTCTGCACTCAGATATAGAAAATCTAACTGAAAGATTTAAGGCTCTTGTTTGATTCACTATATTCATCACCAACCATATAGTCCTTTGATTTTAAACTTCCATCAATATTTTTTGTCGCAAATACCAACTGAAAATCGACTTTGTAACTGGATAGAGCTTGAACTACGACTTTTTGAAAGTTCTGTGAGCGGTCATCTTCCATTCCGCCATTTTCAATGCCATCGAGTACCAAAAATCGGGGGATACGTACATATTTTTTTTCAAGTGAGACCATCAATAAAGCGACATGAAACGCGTTATTTAACAGAACTATTCCACTTTCTGAAAAAGCTGTTTTTCCATTCACAGATACACTGTTAGCAGCAAAATCAAACTCTGCGTACTCTGCATTTTTGAATTCTTTTTCTGAACCATTATCTTTTCGAAGTAACTCACAAAGCTTCTCGGATATAAGCGCTAAGATTTCAGGCTCACGCTTAAATATTTGTTTTCCTATCAACTCGATTTTGTCTCTAAGCTTGTTAACTGCAGACTGAACAGTGTCTCTATCATCTCGCAACTCGAGCAAAGACTGATGAAGTTCAGCAATCTTATCTAATGTTTGAAGTTTTTCTTCGTACTCACCTATTTGTCTGTAAAGATCAAACAGTTGCTTTTCTTTACTGGCATCGACAGAGGTCATAATTGCAGTAACTTTGCTAACTTGTTTCCTGAACGAGGTTCTTAATTCTTTTCGCTTAGTTGTATGCTCAATTAGTTTTTGTTTTTTCTTTTCCAATAATCTGTCAGATTCACGAAGCTGGATTTCTATTTCATTCTTCATTCTTAGGAGACTATTTGTACTGCCCATTGGCTCTTTCATCTCACCACATAAGACACAGCAGTCCTTAGCTTTTTCTTTGAGTGATTTATGGCAACTTGGACACGATGAAAATTTGAATCCATCAATTAAACTTCCAACTTCAATTGAGTCTCTTAATGCGCACCGCTTGTCAATAAGCTCAGATAAGAACTCTTCAGAATCAAGTATATCGTAATTCAATTGTTGAATTTCAGTTTCTACCTCTAGCAATTTGTTCCGAATTGCGACGCTATCTTTTGCTGAGGATTCCGTTTCTTTTCTATCAGAACTGTATGAAATCAAAGATTTCTCTTTAATCACTATAATTTCGACATTAATAGAGGCTATTTTCTTTAATATATTTTTTTTCTGCTCTTCAATGGTTCCGATATCCTCACCGAAAGAAGTTTTCCCAACAACCGACTGAATTGCCTGAAGCTTTGCAACTATCTTGTGTAGATTCTTTTCTTCTTCAATAAGCTTTATCTTTGCGTCATAAAGCTCGTTGTCATATAAGCCTAATAAGTATTTACCTACAGATTCCCTTTTAAATGCAGAATCGAACGGCTCATTGTTAAATATGGCGCTGGAGGTGTTAGATTGATCTGCATAAATAAGTCGATATATTTGATGCAGGGTTACATTGTTATTGTTTGCATCTGCTTTTGCTTCGGGTAAGCCAAGTACGTCAAACATTTGTTGAGAAAAACTAGGTTTGCTTCCTATTGCATACGGATAATTAAACCAATTTGTATGAGGAGAGACGAATGCCGTATCCATATCCGAAAAACAAAAATCCATTGATTGCTTATCTAAGCCATTGTTTTTACGTCTAATGGTTACGGGACTGCCATTGACTTTTATCTCCACATAAATATTGTCACAGAGACCCGCTTCCTCTTTCCAGTTTGGAACTTCATATCCAAGCCCATACATTAAAAGTTGAATTACGGAAGTTTTGCCAGAACCATTTTTTCCAAATAACACATTAACACCATGATGAAAGTCTTCATCAAAAGTAATTATAGAGCCTCTTTTGACATGAAGCCTCTCAACCTTCAATGTAGGTTTAATTAACATCGTATTTATAATCCATTAAACTAGTTATTTTTTTTAATCCATCAGAACCTGTAATTGAAATCGATGTTAAATTTTCTACGATGAAATCAATTGCCTGGTTAGATATGCTGTTTTCTTTTGATTTAGCTAACTTCTTTAACCCTTCTGGAATTTTTTCGAGAAAGACATTATATTTCGAAGAGTTGTTATCTGATTGAAAAACCCCGAGTTCAACAAAACGTTCAATAGCAAGATAATGTATCTCTTTCATCGCATTGAAGAGACTTTTTGGATCAAAATTCTGATATCGGTTTTTGTAACTTTTGAACTCATTCTTATCGGTAAACTTACCTCTTGGTACAGACAGTTTTTGAATGTGTGCAGGATTTGCTACCAAGAAATCAAATAACCTTAGAGCATCACTATCTAAACTTTCAGCCTTCCAAGAAATTAGTAATGCTGCCATACGTAGCATTGTATGGTTTGCATCCAGAGCTTTATTATATAAAAGCATCACTTCCACTCCAAGTGGCAATTTCCTGTAAGGAAATAGACCATTCCATTGATTTGACGATTGAAAATCTCCAAAACATTATCACCTAGATGAGCTTGAATTTCCTTCTCGAGATGTGTTCTTAAAAGCAGCTTCAATGTTGTTTCTTCTTTTACATCAAGTAACTTACTTTTAATATTTGCGTTAAATATCGACTCCACTTCAGCCAATAAATAAGTAATGATCTTCTGAGCAGATTTGTAATGTTGATTCCGGATAATTAACTTACTAACCTCTTCCTTTAGCTCCTCTCCGATCTCAATTAAATAACCAAACCCAGCATCTTCAAGTTTTTGAGTCAAATCTCGAATATCGTACTTTTCATTACTATAGTGAGTCAGCTCATCAATAATCACATAAGTCAGTTGTTGATTTGATTTTTCTTCAACGTACTTTTTAGACAGCATATCCATCTGTGTAGGAGCTGGTAAGATAGTCGTTATCTTGTCTCGCCCAATAACATCTCCGCCCGCATTTATATTTCTGAGCCAACTAAACATCTACTTTTGAACCTTGTCTCGACCCACAACGTCGCCGTAAGCTTGTACATTTTTAATGGTGCTTTTATTTCCAGATTTAAAGTTGATTACAACTCTTATTCCAAGCCCTAAAACAGCCAGAATAGCTACTGCGATTAAACCAATTGTTATCAAATTATCCATTTCAATACCTTTTTGAATTTACTAATATAATTGTATAACCGAGCCAAACTCAGTTTTGGATTTAGCGAGAATGCTGCTGATTATGAACACAGACTTATAACAATTTAATAATGCGCGAATCGAATATGTTTTTGCCGATGTCACGTTCATTTGTCTACTCTATACAGCTCTAATGCACCACCTAAGATATTACTATCGCCAAGCTTTCTATTATCTGTAAGCATAGTTAAAAAGAAAAATATGCATGTTGAGTTCATTTCCTTGAATATATTTGCAAATAACAATTTAACCAATAAATTAACTATTATATCATTGCTAAATCAATGACCGCTTATCGCTCACAGTCTAACTTCGCCAAAGTGCTATGAGTGAACAATCAGAATATTGACCATCTGTAACGTTTACTTTTTATCTGTGATAGCTTTAATTCCCTTAATAGAAAACTTCTTTGAATAAAGAGGAGATTTGAAGTAAGCAGGTGTGACTCTTTCCGCTGTCGATATTAAATTTCTCATAGCATCTTCTAGGCCTTCCTCTTTATAAGCTGTTGAAGGATCACTTGAATATGCCATATCAGGGTTATTAGTAACACAAGGGACAGTTGGATGATTTATTTCTTTTAAGTATTTGAAAAATGCATTATCAGAGATTACTGTGCCGAACATTCTCCAAGCATATTTTTTCCCCCAATAATACCCATCAGTTGCATTATGCGAAACTCTAGTATCATTTTTTTCTTTTTCTACTAGATGGTCTTCACGTGCTAACTGAAGAGAATAAGCGTAGCTAAACATAGGGTTAACTTCTGATGTTTTCGATAATGCAGATAACTCTATTATATTGTTATTATTCTCATCGACAAAGAAACCAATATTGTACCTTTCACCTTCAACAATTATAGGGCTACCATTGGCTTCAAATTGATAAGTAGTATCAGTTGTACTTGGGGTGAATTGGTGTAAAAACTTATCATTTGAAAGTTCTGTAATAGTATAATTACTAGCGATAAGATCGTGCCTAGTATATAAATCCCTTGATTTCATAAATACTCCTTAGATGATGCAGGCTTAAATTTTTTGTCTTAATTTAGGTGTTTAGAACATCCCAAACGACTTATATCACTGATCATAATCATTCCATTAATAATTACCTTTGTAAACAAGTAATCAAAATAGCAAAAATTATGCTTTTTGAATTTAAACTACCACTGCGGTTGATGATGTTAGAGGACAAAATCGTTCCTATCAGGCTAAATTATAAGCAAGACGAATGCCCGCTTTTCGCTCATTGTTGCCTGTCAGATTAAGTCTATCCGTTTAGTATTAGCTACTACAATAAGTTGTTGGCTCTGTGGTTAATAAAGTTTATCGGGCTTTACGGACTTAAACTATTTGAAGAGCATCATAGGGTATTTTCTTTCATAGTATTCGCTATGTTTATGTCTTTAAATACACGGCTTAACAGGTTTGTAAGCGTAATTTAAAATAGCGACAAAAGTAGCGTGCTTACATTTTTATTAAATAAGCTAAATTGTGAATTGAGTTTTAAATTATTAAAATTTAATGAAGTAGCAATGGTTAGTTTGTAACTTTTTATTTTGAAGGATATTTAATTCTCAAAAGCGCGATGTAAAATCGCACCTACGAATATATCTAAAACTCGGTACTATCTCTTACTAAAAGCTAAGTACTGCCTTCTAAAAATTACTTTCTAAAAGCAATCTTCTAAAAGCTATAAATAAAAAGCCTAAAAGCGGTTACCCACTTTTAGGCTTAGTAATTTTTGTATTTTAAACACATATTAAAAATCTGTATTTAAACACTTATTTCATTTATGCAGCTAAATTAGCTGGCAATCATAATGCTTTTAACATTTACGAATTCACGCATACCAAAGCCGCCGTGTTCTCGGCCATAGCCACTGCCTTTAACGCCACCAAATGGTAGATTAGGTTGTGCTAAACCATAACCATTGATATTGATCATGCCGGTGTCGAAGTGCTTTTTAGCGAGTTCAATCGCTTTTTTCTCATCTTTTGAGAAAATACCACCGCCTAAGCCATAGCGAGAATCGTTGGCGATTCGCATCGCGTCGTCGTTGTCTTTGGCTTTAATAAGCGAAGCGACAGGGCCAAATAATTCGTCGTCGTAGGCCGGCATACCTGGCGATAAATCATCAAGTAGCGTTGGTGGGTAGTAGTAACCCGTTTGCGATGGTATTTCGCCGCCTGTTACTATATTTGCACCTGCTTTTACTGATTCCATTACTTGGTCGTGAATGCCGTCGCGTAAGTCTTCACGTGCCATTGGGCCTAAGTCTGTGTCGTCTGCCATTGGGTCGCCCATTTTCATGGCTTCAAACTGCTCTTTTATTTGCGCTTTAAAGTCATCGTAAAGTGACTCAACAACAACATAACGTTTAGCTGAAACACATGTTTCGCCATTGTTGATCATGCGCCCGGTTACACAGGTTTTAACTGCAAGCTCTAAATCGGCGTCATCGAGTACTAAGTAAGCGTCGTTGCTGCCCAGTTCTAACACTGTTTTTTTAGCGTGTTTACCCGCTTCTTCAGCTACTTTTTTACCTGTGGCATCACTACCCGTAAAGGTTACGCCGCTAATTGCCTCGTGAGCAATGAGTGAGCTGGCGGTTTTACCGTCGATGAGTAAGTTGTTGAAGCAGTACTCTGGGAAACCGGCTTGCTTAAATAGCGCTTCAATTTTTTCAGCCATGCCAAATACGTTACCAGCATGCTTTAATACGGTTGTGTTACCTGCCATGATGTTAGCGGCGCTGTAACGAATTACCTGATAAAGCGGGAAGTTCCACGGTTGAATACCCAGTAGTACACCCGTTGGTTGGTAGCTAATGATTGCACGGCCGCCATCCATCTCGCGATCTTCATCGGCAAGTACTTGTGGGCCGTTTTCAGCAGTATAACGACAAATGCCTGCGCACAGCTCAACCTCTTGTAAGCCTTGCTTGTACACCTTGCCCATTTCTTCGGTCATAAGTTTTGCAATCGCTTCTTTTTGCTCTTCAAAAAGTGATGCTAAGTTATTTAAATATTTCGCGCGTTCAGCGAATGACGTTAAGCGCCATTTTAAATATGTTTCGTGAGATTTTTCTATTTCCTGCTCCGCTTCTTTTTGAGAAAGCAGTGTATAGGTTTCAATGGTTTGCTCAGTTGCGGGATTAATCGTTTTAACTGTGTTACTCATTTATATCTCCTTACTAATTATGTATAGGTAGTAGTGCAAAACGAACACCAACTATTTAAAAATATAAATCAAGTGTAACCTTTTGTTATTTATAGCTTTTTATTTTTTATTTGTGAGTGTGCTTATTTTTTATTTAGTTAGTTTTCTGATATGTTCTGTAAATAATGCAAGTTGCAGAAAAAATTACATGGAGAATAAAATGATACGGACACTTTTTGATATTTCAGTTGCGCTAATACAAGCGCCTATGGCAGGTGTGCAAGATGCCAACTTAGCTGCGAGTGTTTGTGAGGCTGGTGGGCTTGGCTCATTACCATGTGCGATGCTTTCTAATCAGCAGCTTATCGAACAGCTAGAGTTGCTTAGCCGCTCAACCAGTAAACCTTATAATCTTAACTTTTTTTGCCATTCAACCTTGCAATATACCAAGCTGCAAAAACAACAATGGCATTCATTATTAGCCCCTTATTTTAATGAATACGCGATTGCTGAAAGTAGTTTAACGGACGAAGCTTCTCGACAGCCAATAAATCAAAGTGTTATCGATATTATTGCGCCTTATAAACCTGCCGTGGTGAGTTTTCATTTTGGTTTACCTGCGCCTTCTTTGCTTGAACAAATTAAAAGTTGGGGAACAAAAGTCATTTCTACCGCAACAACTGTTGAGGAGGCTAAATGGCTTGCTGATAATGGTGCAGATGCTGTTATTGCCCAGGGCTTAGAAGCGGGCGGACACCGTGGTCATTTTTTATCTATGGATTTAAGTTTGCATAAAAGTACGGCTGAACTAGTGCAAGAATGCGTTGCGCACGTATCAGTTCCTATAATTGCTGCTGGTGGAATTGCAACTGAGGATGATGTAGCAAATATGCAAACATTAGGCGCATCAGGCGTACAAGTTGGCAGTGCGTATTTACTCTGTAATGAGGCAACTACGTCAAAGCTTCATCGTGATGCTATTTTAGCTCAACAAAAAGATAGTACCGCGCTTACTACGTTGTTTTCAGGTCGTGCTGCGAGAGGCGTTTGTAATCGCGTTATGCAAGAGCTTGGTGCAATACCTGCACATGTGCCACCATTTCCTTACGCAAGTATTGCAATAACGGCTTTAAGAAGTAGGGTTGAATTGCTAGGTGGTAGTGGCTTTTCACCTTTGTGGTGTGGTCAAAAATACATTCCAAGAGAGAACATTAGCGCAGCTCAGATTACACAAATATTAATGCAAAAATGGTCTGTATAAATGCGTAGCTGTAAATAGTTGAACGCATGTTAGCTACGCAGGTAAAAGGGCGTATAAGTAATTAAGCGTGAGTCGTAATTAAAAAAGTTGTTTAGCAATCTTTTTGAGTAAATAGGTTTCACGAAGGATCGATAACCCTTGCTTTTCACTATTTGCTAACGTGCGTTCGTTGTGTGCGATTGCATCGCTAATATTAACCCATTTAGCGGTCATTCCATTTTGCTGTTCGTAATGCTCTAGTTGTGTTTTACCCAGCTCGTCGGCAATATTACAGACGTAGCAATACGATTTGATATGGATAATATCAAAGTCCTCTTTATACCAAGGGCGATATTCTTCGTAGAGTCCAAAAGCTTTAACTACACTTATTTGTTGTGCACCGGTTTCCTCGCTTAGCTCACGTATTAAGCCTTGTTCAATACTTTCGCCGTCATCTACTCCACCGCCTGGCAGGCTGTAGTCTTCATAACGATTTGTATACATTAAAAGTATTTTATTATTTTTAGTAACAATGGCACGGGCTGTTAAGCGGGTAAAAATAGTGCCTTCATTAATATTAATACCAGAGTGAATCAAGGTTTTTAATTGCTGCATTTCGTCTCCTTTTTAAGTTTGTAATGATAACAGTTGCTACCATTGTATAAATAGAAACGATTTTAATTATTTTTTAGGGTGTGTTCCTTTTTCGAGATTAAAAAAATTCAATCTTGAAATATTACCACGCCTAGTGATCGATTTTTTTAAGCATACGTAAATATTGAGTTGGTAATATAAACGCAGTGAATCACTTAAGTTAATTCGGGTTATTAGATTCTAGGCGTGACTTTAAATTTGTATTTAAGGTGCGTAGAATAATAAAAAAGCATAGGGATTTATCATGTTAAACATACTTTTAGTTGATGATGACGTTGAGTTTAGTGACGTTGTTTGCCACATAGTCGAATTCCTCGGCCATAATATAAACACCGCAACCAGTTTAAAAGAAGCACACCAATGGTTTGAAAATAATACTTTTGACCATGTGCTGCTTGATTTTATGTTACCTGACGGCAGCGGTTTACACCTACTTGATCATTTGAAAATGATTGGTCAATCTCCAAAAATTACACTTATATCGGGCCATCCTTCAGTTAAGGGGATTTTAGCTGAAATGTGTGAGCCTAATGTTGGGCATTTATTAAAACCATTACAGCGAGAAGACTTAGAGCTGGTTTTAAATGGGCCTAAAAAAACAGCTAAAAAAGTAAAACCCAGTGGTATTACGCGCCACTTTGGTAGCTTAATCGGTGAATCAGAGCCAATGCAAAAACTCTACACCATGATTGAACGTGTTGCTAAAACAAATGCTAACGTGATGCTAATGGGAGAAAGTGGCGCAGGTAAAGAAGTGGTTGCTCAGGCTATCCATAACGCTAGCCAGTGCGAAGGTCCATTAGTTGCAAGTAACTGTGGTGCGCTTTCAAAAGAGTTAATTGGTAGCGAATTATTTGGCCATGAAAAAGGCGCATTTACCGGTGCTATAGCGCGCAAGGAAGGTGTGTTTGAACAATCTAACGACGGTACTTTATTTTTAGATGAAGTAACTGAAATGCCGATTGATATGCAGCCAAATTTATTGCGTGTACTTGAAACTAAAAAAGTAACGCGTGTTGGTGGAAATAAAGAGATACCCACCAATTGCCGAGTTATTTCGGCGACGAATCGCTCGCTTATAGATTTAGCGCAAAATAATGTAATTCGTGAAGATATTTATTTTAGGCTGGCTGTTTTTCCTATCGATATACCGCCACTTCGCGATCGTAAAGAAGATATTCCCCTTTTAGCTAAAGCTTTTTTAGAGCAACTGAATGATGAAAATGGCACTTCATTTAGTTGGAAGAGTGAACAGTTAAAAGAGCTGCAAAATTATGAATGGCCGGGTAACGTTCGTGAAATTCGCCATGCGATACATCGTGCATTTATTATGAGCGATCCGCAATCAAGTGAAATTACACTGCCTGATAATTTAGAGTCACCTTTTTCTCGGGTCAATAATAAAACCGCTGAAAAGCAGGTATCGGCAGGGCAAACAATCGAAGAAGTCGAAAAAGAACTTATTCATGCCACGCTTGATAAAGTACAAGGTAATAAAACGCTTGCAGCCCAAATGCTGGGTATTAGTACAAAAACACTTTATAACCGCCTTAATGCGTACGGTGGGATTGGTGAATACAAGTAATTTAAGTTCAGGTTAAATAAAAGGAAATAGAGTGTCTGAAGAAAATAACGAAGCCATAATGCTTAATAAATTAGTTCATGATGCAAGAGCCCCGTTAAATAGAATCTCAATGAATGCGGAGCTAATTAAATTAGTGTTGGAAAACGATATGCCCAAACAAAAGGCACTCGAGGCCCTAGATAAAATAATTTTAAACTGTCAGCAGTGCAGTGAGAGTTTACAAAATATTACAGAGCATAATAACGGTTAGTAAATTCAACTAAGGCATTTAAACATCTATGAGCAAGCAAAAACAGCAAGGTAAAGCGAATGTTACATGGGCCGCTTTTATAGTCGTAGTACTAAGTATTATTGTGGGTAATGCTTTTTTGGCGTTAAATACTATTCAGGGGTTAACGCAAACCCAGAAGAGTTTAGACAACACTAGCATGCTAACGACGGCAATTGAGCAACTGCATTTGTCAATAGTGCAAGCTGAGTCTGGGCAGCGTGGCTATTTATTAACAGAAGAAGATGATTATTTAACACCGTATTATGATGCTATTGGGCAGTTAGAAGCACAAACTAATCATGTAAAGTCACTTCGTTCTGAAATTGATGGTCAAGCCGAGCGAATTGCTGAGTTGTTACTGCTTGTTGAGCGTAAAATACGTGAATTAAAGAAAACAGTTAATCTTGCATTAGATGATAAAGAACGACGTGCGTTAAATATAGTTAACACACATAGCGGTAGAGACCTATATAAGCAAATTCGTGAACATATTAATGAAATTCAAGACCGTGAATTACTCTTTAAGGTGAGTCACTTTTCGAAATTAGCAAAAATAAAAAATGAGGCAAAAATTACCTTTGCCATTACAGCCATAACAAGTGCTTTGCTTATTATTGGTATGTTTATTATGACCAGACTTAATTTAAGAAACGCGGCGCAATATAGGCTAGAACTTGAAAATCAAAATGAAACATTAGCAGGTAAAGTGTCTGAGCGTACGCAAGAGTTAACCCTGTATTCTGATGAGTTAAGCCGAAGTAACCGGGAACTTGAAGAGTTTGCTTTTGTGGCAAGTCATGATTTACAAGAGCCGCTTCGAAAAATTCAAGCCTTTAGCGACCGCCTCGAAACCATGTTTAAAGATGAACTGGGTGAAAAAGGGATGGATTATATTGGCCGTATGAAAAATGCGGCGCAACGCATGTCTAACTTAATTAACGATCTATTAGAGTTTTCACGCATTACAACGCGCGGTAAAGACTTCGCTGATACAAATTTAAACGAAGTGGTAAGCGATATATTAAGTGATTTAGAAATTGCGATAAAAGAGTCTAATGCACGAGTAGATGTAGAAGACTTGCCGGTTATTCAGGCTGATAAAAGCCAAATGCAGCAACTATTTTTAAATCTATTGTCGAATGCGGTTAAATTTAGGCATCCGGATGTAAGCCCACACATAAAGATTAGTTATGTGCATGAGGATATTTTTAGTGCTGATCATAATACGCATTTAAGTTTCCAAGTTATTACTATAAAAGATAATGGCATTGGTTTTTCACAAGACTATGCCGACAAGATATTTGTTCCATTTCAGCGTTTACATGGTCGTTCACAATACAAAGGGACAGGTATTGGTCTTTCTGTATGTCGGCGTATTGTAGAGCGTCACGGTGGAACAATTACAGCCCAAAGTAAAGACGGTGAAGGTGCTACCTTCGTTATAAAACTACCTGTGGAAGCTGCGCTTTTCACATTGCAAGGAGAGGCTTAAATGCCCTATTCAAAAGTAAAACCGATTACTATTTTAATGGCTGATGATGATGAAGATGATCGTTTGCTAACACAAGATGCCCTTGCTGAAAGTCGTGTACTTAACGAGCTTCACTTTGTTGAAGATGGTGTTGAGCTACTTGAATATTTAGAGCGCAGAGGTAAATTTGAAGATAAAGCTGTGTCGCCACGACCAGGACTTATATTGCTTGATTTAAATATGCCAAGAATGGATGGCCGTGAGGCACTTGAGGCCATTAAATCAAATCCCAACTTGAAAGGTATTCCGGTTGTTATTCTAACTACGTCTAAACAAGAAGAGGACATGGTTAAAGGTTACAACTTAGGCGCTGCATCGTATATAACCAAACCGGTGACGTTTGATGGCTTGGTTGAGCTAATGAAAACGCTAGGAAAGTATTGGGTAGAGTTTGTAGAGCTGCCGACAACTTTTAACGATTAAAGGAGATTTTATGTTAGATAAAGTGACTCAGTTGCTGCTTGTAGAAGATGATGAAGATGATTACATACTCACCTGCGACTATTTAGACCAATTGGATTCACACACGTTTAACATTCAATGGATTAGCTCCCCAGAGCAGGCAATTGAAACGCTTAGTAAAAATGAGCATGACATTTGCCTGCTTGATTACCGCCTAGGTGCATCTAATGGATTAGATGTATTAAAAGAAGCCATTGCGAATGGCTTTAGCGGACCCATTATTATGCTTACTGGGCAGTCAAACGACGAATTAGATTCAGCGGCGCTTGATGCTGGTGCAGTAGATTACTTAATAAAAACAGAAATGAGCTCGAGCCGTTTTGCACGCGCTATTCGTTATGCACTTGCTCGTAAAGATGTTGAAGGCGAGCGAGTAGAGCGTTTAAAAGCCGAAGCCGAAAATCGCTCAAAAGATCGCTTTTTAGCTCATTTGAGCCACGAATTACGTACCCCTCTATCGTCCATTTTAGGGTACACCGAACTCTTAATGCAGAGCGACTTTAGTCAGCAAGCAGAAAATGAGCTAGGTGTTATTTATCGAAACGGTAAGCACTTATTGAGCTTGTTAAACGATGTACTCGATTTATCTAAAATAGCTGCCGATAAACTAGAGCTGACCCTAAGTGAAGTTAATCTCGATAGCATGCTTGCTGATGTATACACATTAATGCGTGTGTCTGTGCTCGATAAAGGCCTTACGCTTCGCTTTGAATCAAATCAGCCATTACCTTTGGTTGCACAACTAGATGCAACAAGGGTGCGTCAAATTTTAATAAATTTAATAAATAATGCGGTTAAATTTACCGATAAAGGCGAAATAGTTGTTAATGCGTGGACACAGTGGGTTGATGAGCGCGAAATGCTATTTTTTAGCATTAAAGACTCAGGTATGGGCATTGCCCCTGAAAAACAAGAACTGATTTTTAAACCGTTTGAGCAAATTGCCGATGTAGAATCGCGCTCTGTTGGTGGTGCTGGTCTTGGTTTGGCAATATGCGCTGAGTTATTAGCGCGTATGCAAGGAAGCATTAGTTTAGACTCCGAAATTGGCAAAGGCTCTACATTTACTATTTCTGTGTATCCGGGCGATATTAGCGGAGTAGAACGACAGGTACTTAATTTTAGCAGTGCCCCACAATTACAAAGTAAATCAGCACCTTGTAAGGTGCATGGACGTGTATTAGTGGTAGATGATTTACGCGATTTACGCATGTTGGTTGGCCACATGATTAGTACTTGTGGTGCAAGGGTTGATTATGCGGAGCATGGGCAACAAGCGCTTGAAAAAGTGCGTATTGCGGATGCTTACAAAGCTCCATATGATATTATTTTTATTGATATTCATATGCCTGTAATGGGTGGCAAGGAAGCGACTATAGAGCTTAGAAAAATGGGCTATAAAGGCCCAATAATTGCGCTTACAGCGGCAACGATGAAAGGCATTCGAGAGGAATTGGCAGCCCTTGGTTTTAACGATGTAATCCCCAAACCAGTTGACAGTGTAGTTTTGTACCAGTGTTTACAAGATTACTTAGTGGCGCCTGAAAGCGCACCACAACCTAAAAATATAAATAGTAGTAAAAGTTTAACCGAGAAGAAACAGCGTTTTTTACTTGTTGAAGATGACCACGATGCTGCGCAAATTACGCAACTACTTTTAGAAAGTTTAGGTGTAGAGACCGTGATTGCATCGAGTTGCGCGCAATGTTTACAAATACTCAATCACGATCAGCAATTTAATAAAGTATTGTTAGATATGCACTTACCTGATGGGCGTGGCATTGATTTAGGCCAGCAAATTAATGAACGATACCCTGAATTACGTTTAGTGATTGTAAGTGGCGCAGAGCCTAATCCTAGAGAAATAAAAGATTTAAATATTGACCGAGTTTTACTTAAACCTATTAATTTGAGCTTACTTGAAACGCTTATTAGTTAGGGCCTGTTTATCTTTAGAGGTTAAATTTGCAGCAGTATGTTTGGTGTTTAGGCAAGGCAGAGCCTGTGTAGTGTGGTTATTCCCCATAAATAGGCGATAACGTAGCACAAATGCCAAATATGTGCTGCCCGAAGGGTTCTGCCCAGGGGCTATTTACTCTTTGTTGCTCGGTTTTTACTTAGCCCACTAGGTTACAAACCTCGCGCCGCGATTAAATAGCCCCTAGATTGAACAAATTTTAATCCTGAAAGGTCAACAGGCCCAATAACTGAGACATTATTTATATGAATTCAATAAAGCTAGTATCTGAAGAATTAACGCCAACAAAAATAGTCTGTGTTGGCCGTAACTACACCGCACACATTGCAGAGCTAAACAACGAAACGCCAGATCAAATGGTGTTATTTAACAAACCAAATAGCGCGATTACTAATACGCTATTTGCAGCTCATAACGGCGATACGCTGCATTACGAAACCGAGTTATGTTTTGTAATTAAAAATAAAAAATTTGCAGGTGTTGGACTCGGCCTTGATTTAACTAAGCGTACCGTGCAAAGTAAATTAAAAAATAAAGGGCTACCTTGGGAGCGCGCTAAAGCATTTAATGGCTCGGTTATTTTAAGTGATTTTGTAGAGCTAACCGATGCGATGAAGCATTTTACATT
Organism: Pseudoalteromonas sp. BSi20495; assembly: GCF_000241185.1. Classification (NCBI taxonomy): domain Bacteria; kingdom Pseudomonadati; phylum Pseudomonadota; class Gammaproteobacteria; order Alteromonadales; family Pseudoalteromonadaceae; genus Pseudoalteromonas; species Pseudoalteromonas sp. BSi20495. The sequence continues at coordinate 85,900 of NZ_BADY01000111.1, read as the reverse complement.
TGAACTTAAAATTAATAATGAAGTAATTCAGCAAGGCGATACTCATTTTATGCTGCATAACCCTGACTCAATTTTACACGAAATTAGTGAATTTATGAGCCTAGAAGATGGTGATGTGGTTATGACAGGTACGCCGTCAGGCGTAGGTGAAGTGATTGCCGAAAGTGTGTTCACAGTAAGACTTTACGCTAATGAGCAATGCTTACTTGAGCAGCAATGGAGTGTAAGTTAACTGGACAATTAAACAGGTAATTAAACGTGATTTAGTTACCTGTTTAGGTTTGTATTAATAGGGCATTGGATTGTTTCTAAAAATAACATCGATACTTGTAAGTACGTCGTCACTTAGCGTGATATCAAATGCATCAATATCTTCTTTTAATTGCGCCATATTTGTTGCGCCAATAATTGAAGACGTTACACCGTTTACTTGATTACACCATGCAAGAGCTAGTTGAGCAGGGGAAATATTGTGATCATGCGCAAGTTCAACATACTGTTTGGTTGCTTGCTCTGCGTTTGGTGTATCTCTAAAAATACCGTTACGTTGCATAAAGGTCCAGCGAGAGCCTTCTGGCCGAGCACCATTTAAGTATTTACCCGTTAATAAACCTGCCGCTAAAGGCGACCAAGGTAAGTAGGCAATATCTTCGTGAACACATTGCTCTATTAGATACGGCCAATCTTTGGTATGCGCTAAGCTAAACTCGTTTTGAATAGATACTATGCGCGGCAAATTATGCTCTTTTGACAGGTTTAAAAATTGGCTTATTCCCCAAGGTGTGTCGTCAGATAAACCACAGTGCTTGATTTTACCTGCTTTAACACAATCGTTTAAACCTTCTAAAATATCCAGCATACTAGCTTGCTGTTCTTGTGTATTTACGTCGGTAAATTTAAGCATACCTGGCCATTGTCTACCAAAGTGTGGGGTAGAGCGGTTTGGCCAATGTAATTGGTATAAATCTATGTAGTCAGTTTGCAAGCGTTTTAGTGATTCATCAACCGCCTCTATAACAGTTTGGCGAGTAATATTACCGCCATCGCGAACCCATGCTAAGCCGTTACCAGCAATTTTGGTTGCAAGTACAATTTTATCGCGCTTTTGTTGGTTACGAGAGAGCCAGTTACCAATAATTTGTTCAGTTTTACCATAGGTATCGGGTGATGGAGGAACTGCGTACATTTCGGCTGTATCAATAAAGTTTACGCCTTGAGCAAGTGCGTAGGCTATTTGTTCATCAGCATCATTTTGGGTATTTTGCATTCCCCAAGTCATACTACCTAGACATACTCTTGAAACATTAACACCACTGCTTCCTAGTGGACTGTATTGCATAAAATTTCCTTATTGCTCGTCTTGAGCGTAGCTAATTAAAGCCGATAAAAGAGGCTCTGAAATAGGGGCTTTTTGACCTGTTTCAAAATCAAACATAACCACTTTCGAATTACCGGTTGTGGTTATGGCATTTTGTGCGTGACTAAATACTGTATAATTCATCATAAATCGGTCTGTTTTAATGTCAGAAATAGTGACGCCTACAGTAAGGGTATCTGGAAAAGTAACAGGGCGCTTATAACGAATATTATTTTCGCTTATAACAGGGCCGATGCCGCTTGGGCTAATTGTATCAAATAAGTTTATTTTATTTAAAAAGTCGATTCTGGCTATTTCAAAGTAACGCAAGTAAACCACATTGTTTACGTGTTGAAGGGCATCCATATCGGCCCACGCTACAGTAATGTCAGTATGAATAGGGTGCTGATCTTTAAACGTTTGCATGCACTTTAACTCTTTATTTTAAAGCACTAGATTATCAATATGACGATATGACCTCAAGGTAATTAGTGCGCTGTTTTTATGTATGACGAGTTTATTAAACTTGAACCCACTATAATAAATCGATTAATCAGAGTTTAGGAGCTTGCTTATTAATAATGATTAAACAATAATGGCTGTATAAATAAACAGTGTTGTAATGGTGATGAAAAAGTTTATTCATATAGATATGGACTGCTTTTATGCGGCAGTTGAGATGCGCGATAATCCTAAGCTGGCCAATGTGCCGCTTGCTATTGGTGGCAATAGTCGCAGAGGTGTACTTTCTACAGCCAACTACATTGCCAGAGAGTATGGCGTGCGCTCAGCTATGTCTAATTATCATGCAAAACAATTATGCCCTGATTTAGTTATTGTACCTGGGCGCATGGCTGTTTATAAAGAAGCTTCAAATCAAATACGTGAAGTATTTAATCGTTACACTAACTTAATTGAACCACTCTCTCTTGACGAAGCTTATCTTGATGTAACTGATAGTAGCGTTTGTAAAGGCAGTGCTACGCTTATTGCGCAGCAAATAAGAGCTGATATTTATAATGCTACAGGGCTTACTGCATCCGCTGGTATTGCACCTATTAAATTTATTGCCAAAATAGCGAGTGATGAAAACAAGCCTAACGGTCAGTTTGTTGTATTACCTGATGAGGTGGATGATTTTTTAGCACAGTTACCTCTGGGTAAAATTCCGGGTGTCGGTAAAGTAACGCTCGAAAAACTCAATTTAAAAGGATTATATACAGGTAAAGATGTACGCGAAAAAGGCGTAAATTGGATGCAACAGCATGTAGGTAATTTTGGCGTATCGCTTTACCAAAAATGTGCAGGTGAGTATGTCGGTAAGGTATCTACTAATCGTATTAGAAAGTCGCTAAGTGTTGAGCATACCTATGAGTATAACAAAACCAGCTTACAAGAATGCCTCGAACAGTTGCCTACGTTGTTAGATGAGTTAAAGGTGCGCTTGGAAAAACAACAATTACAAAATCGGATTAATAAACTGAGCGTTAAAGTTAAATTTGCGAATTTTATAGTAACCTCTGCGGATCAGGCTTATCACCAATTAAATACTGAGGTTTTTACACAACTACTTACTAAAGCTTTCCAGCGAGGTGTGCAGCAACCGGTCAGGCTTTTAGGTATTGGGGTGGGCATAAAAAATCAACCAGATCAAAACTTCCAACTTAGTATTCTCGATTAAGCTGTAAAGCCTGTAATTGCAAGTTGCCACTAAAAAGTGGATTAAACTAAACACTTATCGCAGCTTGCTGGTCTTCAATATTCAAATCGACGATAATAGGGGCTTATGTTTTTTAACAGGACCTTTATTTATGGCATATCCAAAAGCCGTGTTGGCTCAGCCAGTAAGTGCTAGCCTTGAATCCGCATCACATGATGCATTAATCATTATTAGTGATGACTTTTCTCAATTACCAAATAATTCGCTACGTGATGCTGTTTTAGCACAATCAAAAGTAGATTCTCGCATTGGTAAGCAAGTTGTTTTATTAGTGATTGAAAATAAGCGCGTAGTACTTGCGCCAACCGGTCCGCTAAACAGAGATTATGACGATGTGCGCCGTTATTTTGATGCAGCTAAACTTGCAATCAACGAAGCGAAGGCATCGGGTTGTATCAACCCAGCATTATTTTTACCAAATTTAAATGGCGATAGCCGTTATCAGCATGCTTTAGAAGTTGCTTATTTAGGTGCTTGCCAAGCATTATGGCAGCCATTAGAAGCGCGTGAGTTTCATGGTGAAGGTATTGAACCGATAGCAAGTATTGGTTTAGTTGGTGCTAGCGAGCAAACAATTAAAGCCGTTAATGCAATTGCTGCTGGTCAATATGCTGCGCGTGATTTATGCGGTACTGAACCTGAACGTATGGCTCCACCGCGCTTTGCAGATTACTGTGTTGATTTATTTAAAGGCTCAAACATTGCGGTTGATATAATCGATGATATTGCAGCTATTGATAAAAATTACCCAATGTTAAGTACAGTTGCTCGCGCATCGTATGCAGTTGAGCGCCATCACCCACGTGTTGTTAAGCTTGAATATGTACCAGAGGGTGAAATTACTCGTACCCTAATGTTTGTTGGTAAAGGCCTTGTATACGATACAGGTGGAGCCGATTTAAAAGTAGGCGGCCATATGGCAGGCATGAGCCGTGATAAAGGCGGCGCAGCTTCTGTTGCGGGCTTTATGAAAGCCGTTGCTGATTATCAGCCTAAAGGCGTTAAAGTGGTATCGTACTTAGCTGTTGTTCGTAACTCTATTGGCTCAGATTGTTTTGTGCCAGATGAAATTATTACTAGCCGTGAAGGTGTTCGTGTACGTATTGGTAATACCGATGCAGAAGGGCGTTTAGCAATGGGCGACCTGCTTAGCGAAATGAAAGATTTAGCTAAAACTGAGGTTAATCCAACGTTATTTACTGTAGCTACATTAACGGGTCATGCAGCTCGCGCAATGGGTCCATACGGTGCGTATGTTGAAAATGGCCCAGCTCGTAGTGCTGGTGTTTCACGTCAAATAGCTGACCTTGGAGATTTGTGGGCCGATGGCGCAGAAGTGTCGCGCTCACGCCGTGAAGATTATGATTTTATTAAACCACGCACGCTGGCTGACGATGTTTTATCTAGCAATAACGCGGCATCTGCAGTTACTGCGCGTGGGCATCAGTTCCCAATGGCATTTATGGCTATTGTTGGTGGGCTAGATAAGCACGGTAACGACTCTGCACAGCCTCTACCTTACGTACATATGGATATTGCGGGTAGTGGCGTTGAAGGTGGTGATTGGCAGCACGGTAAGCCAACTGCGGCATCAGTAACTAGCTTGTTTGCTCGTTACTGTTTATAAAATTTAAGGCCTGTTGACCTTTGTGGATTAAAATTTGTTATACCCAATGGCGGTTTGATCACGACTCGAAATTTTTAACCTAGTGGGTTAGGTAGTTGCTCCTGCGTTACTTATATATGTAACGTAGGATGAGGCCAAAGGGTAGAGTATGTTTGTCATTTATGAAGAATAACCAGATACCATAAATAGGCACTGCTTTACTTAATTACCAAACATACAGCTGAAAATTTAATCTGGAAAGATAAGCAGGCCTCAATATATAAATAAAAGCCCCAAATTATGAACCATAATTTGGGGCTTTTAATTTACACTATTTAAAATGTGATTCGAGGCTGATTTTTATTCTGAGTTCAATATTTAAACTATAGCTTAAAGCGGTTAACAACATTGGATAACTCCGAGCTGCTTTGTTTTAGTTTATCACTAGCATCGGTAAGTTGTTTTGTATTGCTTAACGACTGTTCAGTTGAATGTGATAGGTCATTAATACGTAAATTAACTTCATCGGCTGCAGATGTTTGCTGTTCAGTAGCACGCGCTATTTGACTGTTCATTTCAGTTATTACTGATACAAGTCTTTCAATTTCGTTAAGTGACGTGTTGGCAGATGATGCTTGATCAACCGTTGATACGGAAAGTGTTTGGCTCGCTTTTACGGCTTCAACAGCTGCTTTAGTACCTTCTTGCAGCTTGGTGATCATTGATTGAATTTCATCAGTACTTTTCCCCGTACGACTCGCTAGTGTGCGCACTTCGTCGGCAACAACGGCAAAGCCTCGGCCGTGCTCACCTGCTCGAGCGGCCTCAATTGCAGCGTTAAGTGCAAGTAAGTTGGTCTGCTCCGAAATACTTCTAATAACATCGAGTACAGAACCTATATTATGGCTTTCGTTAGCTAGATCTTCCGTTACACGGCTCACTGTTTCTATATTGCTAGAAAGGGTTTCTATGGCTGTGATTGTTTTAGCTACAACATTTTTACCAGTAGATGCATTTTTAGCTGCATCATTAGCAGCCTGTTCTGCGGCTTCCGCATTACGGCTTACATCATGTATTTGGTGAGTCATTTGCTCCATTGCGGCGGCAACTTGAGTAGAGCTGTCGTTTTGTAATTCGATGAACGATTGACTTGTTTTACTTGATTCGTCAACAGTATGAACGTGCTCATTAACGTCTCGTACACTTTGTGAAACATTAGTAAGTGATTCACGCATTTTTGATATAAAGGAATTAAATGATTTAGAAAGCTCAGAAATCTCATCGTTGCCTTCTTCATTTAAAGTTCGCGTTAAATCGCCTTCGCCTTGAGAAATATCTTTCATCATATCGGCTGCAAGACGTGTTGGGATAAGAATACTTTTGCCAATAAAATAGCTAAGTAAAATAATGGCTAATATCATTACAACAGCATTGAGAATAATTAGGTTTCGTTGTTCTGAAAATGCGGTATCAATTGAATCAAGGTAAACACCAGAGCCAACAATCCATTGCCACTGATTAAATCCTTTAACAAATGCAATTTTTTCAACGGGTTTATCTTTACCTGGTTTTGGCCATTTATAAGGTATAAAACCCTCGCCATCTTTTTTCACTATATTTACCATATCAACAAATAGTGCTTTCCCGTCGGGATCTTTATTATTGATTAGGCTTTTGCCTTCAAGTGCTGGTTTTATGGGGTGCATTACCATTTCTGGTTGGTAGTTATTAATCCAAAAATAATTAGTTTCATCGTATCTAAGTGCACGAATAGTTTGTATCGCTTGGGATTGAGCTTGTTTTTGCGTAAGCGCTTTATTTTGTTCAAGCTCATAAAAGTGATCGATTATGCTATACGCGGTTTCTACTACATTTTGTGTTTTAAGGTATTGTTCGTTCTTAAGGGCATTGTATTGATGAGTTAAGCTCGAAATACTCAATACAATTAAGCCAAAAATAACAATACCTACTAAAATGGCAAAACGCTGGAAAATACTAAAACGACGAAGATTAAGCATACATTTATCCTTTATGAGTTTGCACTATTAAGTGCTTAGAATAAGCGTAGCTAAAAAGTGTATTTAATCTAGGCTTAGCCGCTAATAAAACAAAAAAAGGCTGATTTTTCAATCAGCCTTTAGTCTACCTTTAATATTAACTCATCTATTTAACATCAAAATGACGATTAAAGAAGTTTGTTATGGTTTGATGTAAGTGTGTTTGCACTTGTTTCCCACGTAGGCTGTGTTTAGAGCCAGGGTAGGTCATCATTTCAAACTGTTTTTCGTTATCTTGCAGTTGTTTAAATAATTTAGTGGAATGCGTAAACAATACGTTGTCGTCAGCCATACCATGATAAATCATTAATGGGCCTTTTAAGCCATCTGCATATGGAAATACTGCGCTGTCTTCATAGCCTTTAGCATTTGTATCGGGGTGACCTAAATAACGCTCTGTGTAATGCGTATCGTATAGAGCCCAATCGGTTACTGGAGCACCTGATACGCCGGCTTGAAAGTAATCGCCCGCTTTAAACATAGTCATAAGCGCCATGTAGCCGCCGTAGCTGTGGCCATAAACACCTATGCGTTGTGGGTCTACGTAATCAAGTGTACGTAAAAACTCTACGCCTTTAATTTGATCGGCAACTTCAACCACACCTAAATGTTTATAAATAGCATCTTCAAACTTTTTACCACGGTTGTACGAACCACGGTTATCCAGTTGAAAAATGACATAACCTTGTTGCGCCATGTACTGAAAGTACAAGTTTTTACTGCGCCAGCTATTCGTTACTCGCTGAGCATGCGGGCCGCCGTATACGTTAACAATAACAGGGTGCTTTTTGCCATCAGCAATGGTGCTAGGCTTAAATAAACGGTAATGCATAACTTGGCCATCATCGGCTTTAATTGTGCCGTATTCTGGTTTTGTTAAGTCGCTTAAATAAGGAGTAAGGGGGTGGCTACTATCTAGCTTATTTTCTTCAAGCCAGGTAATAAATTCTCCGTTTACTTTACGAAGTGCTGCTGAGTTTGGTTTATTATCAGACGAGCTATTATCGATAAAGGTTTTATTGTCTTTTGCTAGCACAACATTATGGTACTGACCTTTTTCGGTGATACGTTTGGCATCGCCTTTCTTAAATAAGGGGGCGCTGTATAAATGGCTTTCAAGCGGTGTATCTTTTCGGCCGGCAAAGTACACAATGCCTTTTTTCTCATCAATGCCTTTTAAGCTATCAACAGCCCAATCACCAGAGGTAAGTTGACGAACAAGTTGACCGTTTGTGCGATACAGATATAAGTGTTTAAAACCGTCGCGCTCAGATGCCCATACAAAATGTTTTTTGTCTTTTAAAAACGCAAGATCAAAATGTAGGTTAATCCACGTTTCGCTGTTTTCGGTTAATGCTACTTTTTGGACTTTAGTTTCGCTGTTATAAAAATGCAGCTCTAATTTATGTTGCGAGCGATTTTGCCATTGGTACGACAATGTATTGCCATCTTTTAGCCATTTAGCACGCGCGATATAAATGTCTTCATCTTTACCTAAATCAATCCAATCTACTTTTTGATCGTTTAGCTTAACCACACCGAGTTGAATTTTTACGTTATCGGTACCTGTAAACGGGTAGCGCTGGTTAAATAATTTAACTTCATCAGCGTAAATTTCGTTACGGATAGCTTCTTTTACTGGGGTTTCGTCAACGCGGGTATAGGCAATTTTAGTTTCATCACCTGACCACCAGTAACCTGTCATGCGGCTCATTTCTTCTTGAGCAACAAATTCGGCCATGCCGTTTTTAATTACGCCGCCGCCATCTTTACTAAGCTGAATTTCTTTACCTGATTCAAGCTCTAAAGCGAATAGGTTTTGCTCTCGAATAAACGATACGTAGTTACCTTTAGGTGAAAAGCGTGCATCGGTTTCAAATGTTTCAGTGTCGGTTAATTTTTTACTTTTAGCTGAGGCTAAATCGTAATAATAAAGGTCGCCATTGAGTGGGAACAAAAGTGCTTTACCGTCTTTAGACCATTTGTATTCAAGTATGCCTTTACCAAAAATACGTTGGCGTTCGCGGCGTGCTTTTTCTTCATCTGATAGATTTTCTGGGCCTGAAAATAACTTTGCCGAATCAACTAGCACACGATTGGTGTTATCTTTTAGGTTGTATTCCCATAAATCGTAGCGATTGTAGTCATCGCTTTTACCTTGCAAATAAGTCACACGGCTGCCGTCAGGCGAAAATTTAAGTTGCACAGGTGATTTACCCGACAAGCTTGGATCGTCAAAAATACGCTCCAGCGATAAAGGTTTTGCTTGAACAGCAAGGGTGCCAACCATTAATGGCAGGGCCAGTGAAAGATGTTTTATTTTTTTTAGCACAAGGTTGCCTTCGCTTTTATAAATATTGCTTTGAATGGTAAAGCCAAGCGTGTGCAACTGCAACTAAATGCTATAAAGTGGCAATTATTAAAGACAAAGTAGGACATAACAATGACTAACCCTGAATTTAAACTAGCGCCGGAGCTTAAACGTGACTGCATAGAGCTTGCCGATTGGCCATTATGTAAGGTACTTTTATTAAACGACAGCCTGTATCCGTGGTTTGTATTAGTACCTAGGCAAGCAAACTTAAAAGAGATAATTGATTTATCTGAGAGTGATCAAATTGTGTATTTAAATGAGTCAGCCAAGCTAAGTAAATTATTAATGGATGTATTTAAACCTGATAAATTAAACATAGCGGCTTTAGGTAATGTAGTTCCGCAATTACATATTCATCATATTGCACGTTTTACGACTGATGCTGCTTGGCCTGCGCCGATTTGGGGTAAGCACCCTGCAGTGCCGTATACCGAACTACAAATTACAGAGTTAAAAAAAGCGCTGCAGTTTTAAGCTGCAACGCTTTTTTAGGGTTTAGCTAAGTTTAACTAAACTTACTTAAGCCCTAGTACTTTTTTACCCTGTTTAAACGTTACATCTACAGGAATATTTGCTTTGCTTAGTTTATCTAAGTCTTTAGCTAGTTCTTCTTTAATGTCGCCATGCGTTGCAATTAGTTGATCTACTTTTTCGTAATCGCCATCACCTTGTAAGGTTAAAATTAAGCGAGAAAGCTTGGCCATTGCAATGCTCATTTTTTCCATATTAACGCGGTATAAGCCTGCTTCATTTTTAGAAAAAGCACCTTCTTGAGCAAAAAAGTTAAAGCGGATCATATTTGCTTTACCATGCGCGCTTGATGCTCCAAAACGAACTGAGCGGAATATACCTGCCATGAAGGTCGTGTAATAATCTTCAATAGTGCCTTCAGTAATTTCGCCTTTTTTAAGTAACTGTTCAATCATGTATAGACCTAAAATATCGGCTTTACCTTCTTCAAGTGCACTTGCGTGTTCTTGTAGTGATTGACGAACAGTGCCTTTACCTGTGATTGTATTTTTAATACCTAAACCGTGAGCCACTTCATGGAACATCGTATTGGCAAAAAATGCATCAAAAGTAATGTGTTTACGCTGCTCTGGTACAATTAGCTGCTCTGAAATTGGCACTAAAATTTTATCAAATTTAGCACGCATCGCATTTTTAAGTTGTAGACGACGAGTTCCTTTTTCTAGCTGCACTTGTTCATCGTTTGGTAAGTTAATTGCGATTGTTTTACTACCCGCGTTTGAATGCCCAGCGTAGTAAACAACATCATATGCATTTAGGTCGGCGTCAGAGCCTGGTACTTCTTGTTTGTACTTAGCATCAACGGGTAAGTCTTTTTGAAGCTCAGGTAAAAATGCTGCAAATTTAGCTAGGCGTTCACTCCATTTTAAATCTTTAATTAATACATAAGATTCATAAGCAGCGCGGTAACCAAATAACTGATCTTCATAAGTTTCTATAGGACCAATAACCACATCAATAGGGTTATTTTTCATGTCCATCCATGCAAAGTCAGAGACTTGGAAGTCATCTTTTTGCAGAGCATCAGCTCGAAGATTTAAGTAACTAGCAAATTCTTTGTCATCGGCGAGCTTACTGGCTTCGCGCAAAAGATCAGCTGCTTTTGCAAGTTCTGCAGCGTATTCTTTTGAGTAGGGTACGCTATAAAGCTTACCTTGCTCGTCACGCTTAATTACAGAATAAAGCCCTGTTTTGTCTTTTACGTCTGCATTATTTAATTCTTCTTTGGTTATGTCAGCAGGGTAAAACTGTGCACCAAGTGGCTTTTCTTTATAGCTGGATAAAAATGCTTTATCGCCATTTAAACGATCCCATGGGCCATAGTTTATATCGGCAAATTGACGTACTTTTTCGTCACTTAGCTTTGCTAAAAAAGCATCTTTATTATCACCAAATGCTTGTTTCCAAAATAACTCATCCATTACTTTTGAAGCGTCAATAAGCTTTGCAACCATCGCTCGTTGGTTGTCGCTCAGGTGTGATAAATCACTTTGCAGACTAAAGTCGGTGTAAATATCTAAACGTTGTTTATCTGCATTAATAAGCTTAGGGCCTGATTGTGCACTGCTTTTTTGAGCAAGCTCTACGGCTGTGTTGTCGGTAGAAGACGGCGCTTGTTCAGAACATGCACTAAGAAAAACGACACCAGAGAGCATAATTGCTTGGCTAATTTTATTTAAGATCATTATGTTGCCTGTTTGAAAAGTAAGTTTAATAATTTTTATGCACCAGCTAAGTAGCTAAATACATATAAACGTTTGCTTATAGTGACTGCATTAAAGCAAAACTAAATGGTAAATAGCAAGTGTTAGGCGTTGTAAGACAAGCCCTTGCGATAAAAGACATAGAATAAGGAATAAACTTCTATAATTTTCTTAACTTTAACGGTAAGTTAGACAATACTAATTGTACTATGAAAATTACAAAAATTAATTGTCGAAGTTTGCAGTTGCATTGCAATCGAAGAACAAAAGGATGACAGATCTATGTCTACAGAAAATGCATTATTAACAATTTTAGTCGATAGAATAAATAACGATACACTCGTTTTACCTACATTACCTGAAGTTGCTGTAAAGGTTCGCCAAGCTGCTGATAACTCTGATGTCAATTTGATGCAAATGGCAGATGTGATATCACAAGACCCCGCGCTTTCTGCTCGTATGATAAAAGTAGCTAATAGTGCGATTATGGGGCGCTCTGTAAAAGTATCCAATTTACAACAAGCAGTGACACGTATTGGACTTCGTCAAATTAAAAATATTGCAACAGCAATGGCTATGGAGCAATTATTTGTATCTAATAACGAGATAATTAAAGGCTACATGGGCAAAGCTTGGCAAAAAACATTAACGGTTGCGAGTCATTCAATAACACTTATGGAGTTTTACTTAAAAAATAATAAACATACTTCATTAAATCGCGATTCAATCACTCTAGCTGCATTGGTTTATAACATTGGCGTGTTACCTATTTTAACTGAAGCTGAGCGTCATCCTGAAGTATTTGCTAACCCGAGCTTTTTAGCTCATGCAATTCAAAAGCTTAGTGGGAAAATTGGTTCTTCTATCATGCGTGCTTGGGAGTTTCCTGAAGAATTTTCTAATGTCGCTTTAAGTTGGGCTGATCCGAGTTATAAGTTAGAACAAATAAGTTATGTCGATTTCATTCGTATTGGCGCTATTTTAGAGGGAACACTCCAGGTTTCTGATAAGTCAGCTGCTTTACAAGTGTATATAGAAAAAGGGGTTATCCCTTCCATGGATCTGTTCTCGAGTGATGAATACAACGATATGCTTGACGATGTGAAAGACATGTTTAGCTAAAGTAAGTAATACCAGTGCGTTTAGATTATTTAAAGGTTTATACGGATTGGTATTAATGTTGACTATTAAAACACGATTTAATTGCAATGCTGTTTAAGGTATACAGTGGAGCAATTTTTTTGAAATATTTAAATAACCTGAACTCTGGATAATAAATCCATCTCGAGCAGCAATTTTTAGCGCTAACTGCGTTGAATTTACTTGCAATAGGCCAGTTATCGACAGTATTTTCTTATCTCAAAATAGATCTCTTAATTAAGCGAATTGGGGGATTATTTGCTGTACAAGCACGCACATTCTAACATTGTCAGATTAAAAATCTGATAATCGCGACTCATATCAAATTTTTAACTGAATGTTGTAAGGTCTTAAATAGTTTTTTTATGGATAACGTTTTACTAATTATTTAACCAGCCAAGCCAATTAATCAAAAACCTTAAAGCTGAGCAAAGCTGTCTACGTATTCACTTAGTTTGGGTATATCAACCGCTTGCAAACCATCGTTACTTCTAAGCACTAAGCCTTTTTCTACAAGTTCTGTAACAACCCGTCTGTAAGCTCTCTCAGTTGTTGCAAAACGTTCGGCTTCTGCATTTACCGTAGGGTAAGCTCTAAGCAGTGTAGGGTTGTTGTTTTCGGCTCTTAGTAAACAATCTTTAGCTATGTTGTAGCTTAGCGGTAGTAATAGCTTATCTAGATTGATTTTTTGATTTTCTTGAAATTTAGCCGCTATAGTCTGCGCTGTGTATAAACTCAGTTCTGGTTTTTCAAGCAGCAGCGCGCGCCAATGCCTTAATTCAATAAGGTTATAGGTTACATCACTAAAACACGTGACCGTATAAATACACGGATTATTATTTAGCGCTTCTATTTCACCAATAAGGGTGTTGTTACAATCCAATTGTCCTAACAGCAGGCGTCGTCCATTTCCTACATCGTAACTAAACGACACAGTGCCACTGCGTACAAGCACAAGCTTGCTTAAAGGCTGATCTTGATGGATCAGAACTTCTTTTTTTGATTGTTGATAGCTACTACCGGCAAAGGTTAAAAGCTGATCAACAAGGTAACTAGAAAAATGGTATTGAAACATCAATGTGCTCTTCGGACATTTGTCCTATTTATTACATCTTAATGACGATAGCATTAAGACACTAAGAATTTACGCTAACTTGCTACTAATACTATTAGCTTTGCTAAGAGTATTATTTTACCTTCATTTCCCGTGTAATGATTTAAGAAGTTGCTGGTATTTTCCGGCAAACTTTTTCAGGTTTTTTAAGTAAGTTAGCTTTTTTATTTTGTTGTTACTTTGCAATACTTATAAATGTCATAAGCTAGCAGTAGTGTAATGCTAACCTAAAGGCTGGGAGAGAACAATTGAGTTGGGAATATTTAGGTTATATTGCGTCAGCTTTATTGGTTGCATCGTTAACAATGACTGATGTAGTAAAACTACGCTGGTACAACATGTTTGGTTGTATTGTATTTACTGCATATGGTGTTGCCATTGGTGCAGTACCTGTGATTTTTACCAACGGCTTATTGTCGCTCGTAAATTTATATCACATTATAAAAATATATCGTCAGCCAAAAGTTGAAGCGCCTAAAAGCTAAAATACTACGCTGTAACTATAAAGGGTTAACTTGCGTTAACCCTTTATAGGTTTTATTTATCGATAATATTTTTTTCTTTTTCGTACAGCTTTATTCCTGCTATCCATGTTTGCAACACATTCGTTTCATAAATCTCATCAACAGGTATTTTAAAGTAATCTTTGTCTACTAAAATAAAGTCAGCCCATTTACCTTGTTCTAAGCTACCAATTTTAAACTCTTGATGTGCGGCATACGCACCGCCTAAAGTAAATGCACGTAATGCATCTTCTCTACTTAATACTTCACTTGCACGCCAACCATTTTTAGGTAATTGATTGTGGTCCATGCGTGTAATGGCTGAATATAACCCATAGAATGGATTAGCGAGTTCTACAGGGTAGTCCGACCCAGCCGCAATAATAGATCCTTGCTGTAAAAAAGATTGCCAAGCGTAGGCACCGCTTAGTTGTTTTTCAGTTAAGCGTTGCTCTGCCATATGCATATCTGATGTAGCATGCACTGGTTGCATTGATGGGATTATCTTTAACTTTTTAAAGCGAGGAATGTCTTCAAGCGTTACAATTTGCGCATGTTCTATACGGTTACGAAGCAATATCCCTCCCGTTTTTTTAAACACCTTCTCATAAGCATCAAGTACCACTTTATTTGCTTTATCGCCAATAGCATGGGTGTGAGCGCTAAAACCGCGCTTAAAGCTTTGCGTAAAGAGTGCTTCGAGTTTTTCTTGTGTCTCTAGCATTAATCCATGATGGCCTGTACGGTCTGCATAATCTTCAATAAGAGCTGCGCCACGAGATCCAAGTGCACCATCGGCGTATACTTTAACACTGCGGATTGACATGAAACTGTTTGCGTCTTGGTATCGCCCTGCTTTAAGCATTGTGTTTAAGTCGGGGCTAGCGCCACTTAACATGGCCACAATACGCACAGGTAAATTTCCTAGCTCACTGCGTTCTTTGTAAACTTCCCACGTTGCTTTATCAATGCCAGCATCATGGGTAGAGGTAATACCTAAACTTAATAAATGCTTTCCTGCTGCATCAAGCGAATCGCTTATATCTTG
Organism: Pseudoalteromonas sp. BSi20495; assembly: GCF_000241185.1. Taxonomy (NCBI): domain Bacteria; kingdom Pseudomonadati; phylum Pseudomonadota; class Gammaproteobacteria; order Alteromonadales; family Pseudoalteromonadaceae; genus Pseudoalteromonas; species Pseudoalteromonas sp. BSi20495. The sequence continues at coordinate 70,747 of NZ_BADY01000111.1, read as the reverse complement.
CTTGGAAGCTTCTGGCATATGCTGGGTAATTAGCGATTCTGCTTTATCTACAAATATGCCGGTAGGATTGCCAAATTCGTCTTTAATTATTTCACCGCCTTCAGGTGCTTTTGTTTGGGCGGTAATACCTGCAAGTTCGAGCGCTTTTGAATTTGCCCAAATAGCGTGGCTATCTACACGTGAAAGCACAACTGGACGATCATTAACTACTTTGTCTAAATCTTTAGCTGTTGGGAAGCGGGTATCAGCCCAAAGCTCTTGGTTCCAACCTCGCCCTATAATCCAACCTTGTTTGTTATTGGCAAATATTTTTAGTTTATTTGTGACTTCATCAACCGATTTTGCACCACGTACATCAAGCTGCGATAAGTTATCTCCCAGGCCAATAACATGGCCATGAGCATCAATTAAGCCTGGTAATAAGGTGCTACCTTGTACATCAATGAGCTTGGCGTCTGGGTAGCTATTTTTTAGTGTATCGCCACCTACTTTTACTACCTTGCCATCTTTAATGACAAGGGTAGAAAACTGCTGTACTTCGCCTTTGTATAAAGGGGTGTAACCATTGGCGTTATAAATTACTTTTGTTTGTGCAAGAGTGTAGCTAGAACTTGCGCAAAGGCTGGCTAGTATGAGTGGTTTGATTAGTTTTTTGAGTAGCATAAGGCATTATTTTTTATTGTTAGTGAATCAACACTAACAAAATCATTTTTATAATACCAATATGATGAGATGGTTGGGGGACGAAGTAAACTAAAGCTAGTTAGTGATACCTACCTAGCTTAAGAGTTAACAATTATTTACTCGCGTATAAACCGTATTCATTTAATGTTAGCTTACCATCTTTATCTTGATCATAGCTTGAAAATCGAGACCAAAGAGCAGGGTCTATTGATGCTTCGCCACGTGTTAAAAAGCCATCTTGGTTTCTATCAAATTTATTAAATTGTTCAACAATATTATTGCTTGCGGCAAAACTTAGAGTGCAAAAAGTGCTGAATGCAAAAAGTGCCATATAGCGTATTTTTTTCATAGGAAATACTCAGTAGAGGTTATTGGTTAGATAATTTTTAAATTCGATTAATGAAATTTGGTTATCTTGATCTTTATCCCATATCAAAAATGTGCTCAATAATTGTGGTTGAGGTTCAAGTTCATCATGGGTTAAATAACCATTTTTGTTAGTATCGAGATGGGAAAAGCGTTGCTTAACATCAAGTGCTAGGGCGTCAAAGCTTGATAGTATTAAGATGCTTGTAACAAAGGAAAGTATCCTCATGGTATTTCTTCCAAAAGATTATTTAACCTGTAATCTGGTTGAGAGGTTAGCTAACACATCTGGCCTATTACAAGTAAATTCAACGCAGTCAGCGCTGGGAATAGCTGCTTGAGATAGATTTATTAACCAGAGTTCAGGTTATTTAGGTTATAAACAATTTAGTAGAAGCGGGGAAAGCACTTGCCATAATTTAAATCCCAACATTAAATCCTTTTACACACTCCCTCAGGGATTATGGCAAATGCTTTAGTTCACTCTACTAGATAAAAGCTTAAGCAAAACTTAACTTGTTAAGGCTTAAAGCTTTTAAACTCTGTCTTAGAAATTACTTCATCATCGTTTTCGTCTAAATCGGTAAATTGCTTCATTACTTCTTTGTCTTGCTTGGCTTCGATAATTGATATTTGTCCATTCATATCTTTATCTAAGTGGGCAAAACGCACATTTGTTGGCGATGCAATTACGGTGGCACTAATTGCTAAAAACATTAATGAAAAAGCGGCGATAAGTTGTTTCATAATCACGTTCCTTATTAAATGAGTTTATTGAATAAATTTTTTGAATTCATCTAGCGACAATTGCCCATCTTGATTAGTATCAATTTGAGAAAAATTCTCGTGTAACACAGCATCTTCACCTGCTTCGGCTTCACTTAATGTGCCGTTACTGTCTTTATCAAGTTCGTTAAAAGTCGCGTGAACGTCCATTGCGTGTGCATTAGCGCCGAAAAAGCCTAAAGTCAGTAATGATGAAATTACTAAAATGCGTTTGTTCATAATTATTTCCTTATTGATTAAAGCTATAACTCCTGTTACAAAAATGGTGCCAATAATAATTATTGTTATTTTTCAATTGGTTATTATTTTTGCTTTAAGCCAATGAGAAGTTTTTACTGGGTTTATTGTAATTTTTGTGCGCCTTTTGCAACATTATTTGGTGGGAGTGAAAGGGAGTTTATTAAAATCAACGAGTTACGCTGTCTCTATTTGGCGACACATTGTTTTTGTAGCGCTGGCTGTTAATCGTATTAAATATAATTGCTGGTTCAGCTAGTGTATAAGGTAAGCACTTAATAATAGAACGCTTAACTTAAAAGGACTAAACGAAATGCCAGCAACCATAGCTAAAAAATACCAAGCAATGCTTAACTGGCGGCCTAATTTAATTGGGCAATTTGCAATGAGTATGCTGCTTTCGTTACTCCCGCTTTCTATAGTGGTGATTGTATTTTTAAATGCGCTTAACAAGCAATTAGCGGTTACTCAAAGTATCGTGAGTAACAACTATCAAGTTACCAAATCGTTTAATACTCTAAAACAAGAGCTCAACAGCCTTGAGCGCGCCACTAGGCAAAACTGGGTATTAAAAAGTGAATCGCTTGATAAGCTCATTGTCGATAAATGGCAATCATCCCTACAAAGCATTGATGAACTCAAATTTGTAAACACGAATAAAGAGTATATTCACCAATGGCAACGCTTATATACCACCTTACAAACCGCGCATGTAAAACTCGTTGAGCAAAAACAACAACAAGCTGAGCTATTTGTGCCAGTGAGCGATTTAGTTGCTGAGCTTACTTTATGGTTACGTGATAAAAACGAAGCGCAAATTACCAATAACCAAAATGAGCTTACAAGCCTGCAAGCGTCATTTATAAACTGGCTGGTGGCACTTATTCCGCTTACTTTAATTGTTGGTGGTGGTTTTTTATGGCGTATAAGTGGGCGACTAAAAGGGTTAACTACGGTTATTGATAAGCTAGGGCAGGGGCATTGGCAGCAAAAAATATCTGTGAAAGGTTCAGCTGAGCTTGTTGAGCTAGGAGAAAAGCTCCAATGGGTGCAAGAGCAACTTCATATGCTTGAGCAGCAAAAAGATACTTTTTTACGCCATGTTACCCATGAGCTAAAAACGCCCCTTGCTTCAATGGTTGAAGGCACTGACTTATTAACTGATGAAATAGTAGGCCCAATTACCGCTGAGCAAAAAGCAGTGCTTGAGCTTATTAGCCAATCTATGGTGCGCCTTCGCACAATGATTGACAGCCTGCTGAGTTATAATGCGATTCGCACCAGTAAAGACAGCTTAAGTGAAGTTGAGTTTAGTCTTCTTATTAATAAAATTAATAGCCATTTTGAGCATCGCTTAAGTGCGCGTGAGCAAGCTCTGCAGTGGCAAAACACTTTACCTAACAAACCGCTTGCTTTACCTAGTGAGCTTATTGAGATGATTTTAATTCAGCTTATTTCAAATGGCTTAAAATTTTCAGATAATAAGCAAAGCGTTACTATTAATTTAGCGCTTGAGCAAAACCAGCTTTGTATCGTTGTACTTGATAAAGGGTGCGGTATTAAAGAGCAAGAAAAAACTCAAATTTTCAGCGCATTTTATCAAGGTAAACACAGTAAAAATGTTACGCTGCAAGGCAGTGGGCTGGGCTTAACTATTGTAAAAGAGTCTGTTGAACAGCTAAGAGGTACACTTACTGTTGAGCATAACGAGCCACATGGTTGCCGGTTTTCAATTAAAATTCCCATAACAAAAAGTCTAGGAGTTAATTAACATGCGCTTGCGTTTAATCGCTATTTTATGTGTGCTTAGTAGCATGGTTATATCAGGTTGTGAAATTAATAATGGGCAAAAAGAGCGTGTGTCAATTACACCTGCACCTGTGGTCGATACAAAAAAAACGAACGACAAAAACAGTAACCCTAGTCCAAAACCTAGACCAAAAATTGAACCAAGCTATCCTCCTGCAGAGCAAGTTATTGCATGGCACGCTAATCAGTGTGGCGGATTTAAATTGGTACCTAACAAAGATGTTTTTACAGGTGAAAACGAGCTTAAACGCTTTTTTAAATTTATGTGCTTAAACATAAATGATGATCCAAATACGGTAATGACTAAGTTGCTAAAACTCGATCTTGCTTACTTTTGGCCTGATGACATAAAGCAATATTTATGGCTTCAAAAGCAGCAAGTAACTATGCAAATAAATGCTAAAAAAGAGCAGCAAGCACTTAATAATAAAATGCAAGAAACCCTCTCATCGTTAGCTACGATTGAGCAGCAACTTTTACTACGAGAAGAAACGAAGGAGCAGTAACGATGGCAGCAACTAAAGTGCAAAGTGCAAAAGTATTACTCGTTGACGACGACGCTAGCTTATTAAAACTGCTCGCTATTCGTATTGAATCAAAAGGATACGAAGTGACAACCTGTGAAAGCGGCTTAACCGCACTACAAATACTTAAAAGCCAAGTGTTTGATGCCGTAATAACCGACTTACGCATGGATGAAATGGATGGTATGGCACTGCATCGTCAGCTGCAAAGCCGCTACCCAGCATTACCTGTCATTATGATGACAGCGCACGGCTCAATTCCTGATGCAGTAGAGGCAACTAAGCAGGGCATTTTTGCATTCATAACTAAACCTGTAGATAAAGATGAGCTATTTGACAGCCTTGCTAAAGCAATTGAAATTCACGGTGTTAACGCTGATGAAGCTGCACCTAAAAGTAATATAGTTACGCGCAGTGGTGCAATGCTGCACTTGTTAGAGCAAGTAAAACTACTTGGGCCAACGCAAGTTAATGTACTTATTTCGGGGGCTAGTGGTACTGGTAAAGAATTACTCGCACAGGCGATTCATCAGCATAGTCATGTAAGCGGTGGCCCTTTTGTTGCAATTAACTGCGGCGCTGTACCGGGGGAGCTTTTAGAATCCGAATTATTTGGTCATAAAAAAGGCTCGTTTACGGGTGCAATTAAAGATCACCAAGGCTTGTTTCAACAAGCACAGGGTGGCACGTTATTTTTAGACGAAATAGGCGATATGCCGCTTAACTTGCAGGTTAAGTTACTGCGCGTATTACAAGAAAAAACAATTCGCCCAGTAGGTTTTCAAGAAGAGATAGCAATAGATGTGCGTATTGTATCGGCAACACACAAAAATCTTCCTGAAGCTATTTTAAACCAGCAATTTAGAGAAGATTTATACTATCGCTTAAACGTAGTTAATTTAAAATTACCGCCACTGTGTGAACGCCGCGAAGATATAAGCTTATTAGCACAACATTTTAGTGCAAGCATTGCTAAGCGCATGAACCAAAATGAAAAACACTTTGCAAGCGATGCTATGCATGCACTTGTACGTTACGATTGGCCAGGTAATATCCGCCAATTACAAAACGTAGTAGAGCAGGTTGTAGCATTAACGCCAAGCGATGTTATTTCAGAGCACTTAGTGTTAGCTGCGCTAAATAGTAATGAAAAAAACGTAGAACCATTATCACTAAACGACGCTAAAAAAGAGTTTGAGCGCGACTATGTAATTAACACTTTAAAAATGGCTGGTGGTAACGTAGCTGAAGGCGCTAAGCTTGCCAAACGTAACCGTTCAGACTTTTATAAACTGATTAAAAAACATAATATTGATGTAGATAATTTATAAAGAGAAGCAAATGCAGTTATTTATGGTGTATTTAGGGGGGCGAATTCAGGGTTGCCATATAGAAATGCATGATATTCGTTTTGTTGTAGGGGAGAATATAGAACAAACCTACTCAAAGTTAAAAAGCCAGTGGGTAGGCGACAGAAGTAATGTTCACATGGATAGCTACATGGCAATTAATCATATAGATGGTTTTAAAGTAGAAGTAGTCGAGAGCTATGTGGAGCAAAATAAACAACTCTATTTTGTAAATTTAGGCGCTTACCGAAGTGATTCTATGGCTGAGCAACACGACTTTGCACTGTATGTTGCAAGCAGTAGCCATGAAGCTAAAGAGCGTGCTAAAAACGATTTACTTGCAGGGCTTAGCCATATTCATAAAGATGATTTACATGATGTAGACGATTGCTTTGCCATTGATTTACTCGACAGCCAATTGAATATAAAGTTAACCCCCAGCGGTGAAGCACAAACCATAAAGCCAGATTGGTTTGGCTACCATATATTGTAATGACTTATGAGTATCGGAGCAGCTTGTTATTAACGCTGCTTTTTTTGTGAGATTAAAGCGACATAAAGACATGTTTTGCTAAAAGCAAAGCAATGAAACTAACTTTTAATGACACCTATATTGCAACATTTCTCCTTCCGCACGATATTTATATCTTTCAAAAGCTAATAATTAATTGTATCTGCCTGATGTGGGTACTCTTTTATTTTTGCATGATCCAAGTTGTAAAAATACATAGAAAAAGTGCAATCACTCTTAAAGTTCATCATCAACCTCACCTAATTAGATGCCAATAATCTGTGGCAAAGTAAAAAGCGTGCCACCTAATAAAGCGCGCCATACATACGGTTAGAAAACAGTGTGTTTCAATGAAAGCTAACTACGGTATGTGATTGCATGCTTTATGTAATATTTTAAGTTATTGTTTTTAAATGAATAGACTTTAAAAAGATATAAAGAAGTGACATAAAGGAGGTTAAGGTGATTGCTATTTAATTAACATTTATTTAATTATAAGTAACAAATAAAATAATTAATAAATTGAACTGTTTTAACTTAAAAATAATGACATAAATATTAAAAACATTCATAAAGGGAAGCGTGTGAACACTTTATCAACAAGAAAATGCCTATTAGTAATCGCGATCACTGCAAGTTTTTCTCAGCAAGTGATAGCACAAGAAAATATTGATGTTGGACCACAAACAAATACAACGTTAGCTAAAGAAGTGGCCAAAACCAAAGAAAAAGTAGAAAAAATTGTTATAACAGGATCTCGTTTAAGACGTGATAGTTTTAGTGTTCCTACACCACTAGTTGTTATGACTCGTGAAGATATTGCTGATACAGGTGTGGGATCGTTAGCTGATATTTTAGTTGATGGTATTCCTTCATTAACTGAAGATATTAGTAATACTAATAGTCAGTCATTAGTTTCGGGTACCGGGCTTTCTACCGTTAATTTACGCGGTTTGGGTGCTAGTAGGACGTTAACATTGATTGATGGGCGTCGTGTTGTTTCAAATAGTTACAGTGGTAATAAAGTAAGTTTAAGTACGATCCCTAGTGGTATGGTGCAGCGCGTTGAAGTTATTACCGGTGGCGCATCTGCAACTTATGGTGCAGATGCGGTATCAGGTGTGGTTAATATAATTACGCAAACTGATAAAGAAGGCTTTAGTTTAAGCGGTCGAACAGGGGAGTCGTTTGAAGGCGGTGCAAAAGAATTCACGATTGATATGGATTACGGTACTTCATTTGATGATGATAAAGGTTACGTCTTTGTTAGCTCTAGTTGGGACCGTGAATTTGGATTAAGTTACTCAGATAGAAAACGTGCCCAATTAGAAGATGTTCATGGCTACGACAGCTCGCTTATGTGTAACACAATGCAAAATGCAGATGGCGATGATGTATGTATGCGTGATCAAACACCCGCCGATTGGGCAAGCAAAAGTGATGGAACTCTAGGAGGCGTATTTTTAGAGTCTAGTAATAATGACACTCAATTTTGGTACGATGGGCAAACGTTACGTGATGATTGGAAAGGTAACGAAGAGCGTTACGGTATTAATTCAAATGAGTATGTTGCGCTCAAAATACCAAATGATAAATTTAGCACTGCCGTAAAACTTAATTACGATATTAACGACTCACTAACAGCATATGCTCAAGTTCAGTTAAGCCTTACTAGTTCTTTCAATAATAAGTCACCAGAAGACGATTATGAAAGTGCCTATGTACCAACTTTTGATGCAGAAACTGGCGATGCTTTAGATGATATTCGACCTGGATATATTCCAATAGATAACCCTTATGTTCCCCAGGAGATGATTGATACTAATCCATATAAAGATCGTATTTATTGGGATAGACGTTTTGGTGAAGTAGGTAATATTACAACCGAAAATAATCGTACAACCCTTCGTACTTGGGCTGGTTTACAGGGAACCGCTTTTAATGATGAGTGGGAATGGGATATGTCGGTAGGCTTTGGTAAATTTCATCAAGAACAGCATCGTAATAACGAACTAAATATAGTCAAAGTAAACCAAGCTTTGCAAGCAGAGCAACTCGAAGATGGTACTATTCAATGTAAAGATGAGCAAGCACGTGCAGATGGTTGTGTTGCATTAAATATATTTGGCGAAGGTTCAATTACACCAGAAATGGCCGATTGGATACGCAGTAGTCCAACAATTAATACCTATATTGAGCAATATAATCTTTTAGGTTACATGACAGGGGATTTATTTAAGCTACCAGCGGGTAATGTATCAGCTGTATTTGGAGGTGAGTACCGCAAAGACACTGTTGATTTACAAACCAGCGAAGAGCTAAAAGTGGGGGGGATCACTTGGAATACAATTCCTGAGTTTAATGAATCAATGGATGTGTTTGAAATATTTAGTGAATTTAGTATACCGCTACTCAGAGAAGTAACTTTTGCTAAGTCACTTTCAGTCGAAACGTCATTACGGTTAGCACAATACAGCGTCGATAGTTTAGACAACGTAGCCAGTTATAAGCTTGGTTTTATGTGGATACCCGTTGAAGGTTATGGCATTAGAGCTAACTATTCACGTTCACAGCGTGCGCCAAGTATCAGTGATCTTTATTCACCTCCTCGAGGTGACTTTGATAGCTTTGATGACATATGCGAAGGTGTAACAGCTACCTCAACAGAAGTTGGCCATGCAAATTGTCGATTAGATCCAACTCTTGCTACTTTAATCTCTGAGGATGAAGCATTTGAGTTGGCAGATGAGAACAATAGTTACTCTCCAAATGCAGGTAATTCAAATGTAAATGTTGAGACATCAGATTCTTACACGTTTGGAATCACAATGGCGCCTGACTTTTTAATAGGCTTCAACCTCGCGATAGATTACTACGACATTTCAATTGAAGATGCGCTTGGAGAAATCCCTAACGAAGAAATATTAGAGCAATGCTATAACTCAAGCCTAAGTTATGGCACCGACAATGCATTTTGTAACGATATTACACGAAACAGTGAAGGCCAGATAACTAAAATTATCCAACGTGTATATAACTTAAACGAAGAAAGTGCGCGTGGGGTTGATATAACATTTTCACAAAAAATTGATCTAAATGATTACGGTTCTTTAACACTAAAAGGTGATTTTAATCATGTTATTGAGCAGTCAACGACTTATGAAGGTAACGATGGTTTAGAGACCTTAAATTATGCAGGTTATTATACATCTCAAGATAAAGGTTCGGTTTCACTTCGATGGAAGCTTGATGAGTTAAGTGTACGCTGGAAAGTTAAATACTTGGGGGGATTCAAAGATGAGCTAGAGACTGATGAAGATGTTAGCGATTATCTGGATGCTGTAGCTGATAATAAGGTCCTTTGTAATACGGGTGATAGCGGGTGTATTGAAAACCCAGAGCCATTGTACTTCCAAAATTACGGAACCTACCTACGACACGATATTTCAGCCTCGTATTCAATGAAAATGGATAAAAACTCTCGTTTGAAAATATCAGGCGGTATTAATAATATATTTGACAATAACGGTTCGTTCCACACAAGCACTGGTAACTACTACAGTGGTTACGGTGGTGGTGTTGGTCGATTTGGTTTTATAAAAGCTGAATATTCATTTTAATCGACGATAGCTTTATTTAAGTTTTTGCCACAAGGATGTGGTTTTCTTAAGGTTAAATATGAAACATATACTTTTTTTACTACTGCCTTTATTAGTATGTTCTGGGCTATATGCATTTTTTGAATATGACTTGTACACAAAAAATCAACAAACAACAATTAATGAGTTTTTTGTACTAAAAGACGGTCCTTATATTGCTGAAAGTAACTCTGTATTAGACATAGCTTGGATTTGTAACGATCAGGCGAAACACCAAGCAACAGAATTTAAAAGCATACCTATTTATTTTTCTCAGTGCGGTTTAACAGCAGAGGTAAACACCCTTGAGTTTACTGAGGATCTAATTGAATTTACTGGAGTTTCTAAAATAGCGGCTCTAAGTGATTTGCACGGACAGTTTGATTTAATGATGCAATTATTAACCAATAACAAAATTATAAATAATGAAGGCAAGTGGAGCTATGGTGATGGCCATTTTGTGATTACCGGAGATATATTTGATCGTGGTGATAAAGTAACTGAAATTCTATGGTTTATTTTTGAACTTGAGCAACAAGCTAAGCAAGCTGGTGGCTCTTTGCATTTATTATTAGGTAATCATGAGGTTATGGTACTGAATAACGACTTACGTTACCTGCATGCTAAATATGTCCGCACGGCAAAGTTACTTGATGTAGAATTTGTTAGTTTATTTAATAAGCACACTATTCTTGGTCGTTGGTTACGGAGCAAAGCGGTGTTAGTAAAAATAGATGATTATTTATTTGCTCATGGGGGTTTTCACCCCGACTTTGCTAAAAGTGCAGTGTCATTGCAATCGATAAACACAGTTTTTAAACAAAATTTAGTTAAAGTTGAGCTAGATAACCCTAGAGAGGGCTTTGCAAAAGAATTACACAAAAAGAACGGGCCTATTTGGTATCGCGGATATTTTAAAGATGATGGTGCAACAGATATAGAAATCGATTTGTTGCTACAACATTTTGAAATTAAAAATATAGTGGTGGGACACACCTCTCAAAAACGAATAGAGGCGCGCTACCAAGGTAAGGTGATCGCAATCGATAGCAGTATTAAAAATGGTGAGTACGGAGAAATTTTATTTATAGAAAATGGTCTATTTAGTCGAGGCACTTTATCAGGCAAACGTTTAGCATTAAATTAAGCTTAATATAAGGGGCGGATTACTTGCTCTTTTTTATTTTTATTGGAATAGTCAATAATTCATCGTGACTAAATTAAAAACCAGCATTCACCTATCCAACATTTGTGTTTTAATTACTTAACTCATGTAGAATAAAATAATAACTCGTAAACAGTGAAATATTGTTTTAGATGTAATTGTTTGTATTTTAAATAAAATAGTAAGGTAAGTATTTCATTATGAATGTTGAACAGCCTTTTTTTCTGGGTCCCTATACTGTGCTGCCTCAAGAAGATGCTATTTTAATCAACACTAAAAATAAGCAATCAATTCAACCAAAAGTAACAGAGGTACTTTGCTATTTGGTTTTACATTACCCTCGTGTTGTTTCTCGCGCTGAATTAATTGAGCATGTTTGGGGGAATAATGAACTCGTAGGGGAAAAAGCACTTACTAATACCATTTGGCAAATAAGGCAATGTTTTAAATATCCTAATAATGAAATTTGTGTAATAGAAACAATACGCAAGCGAGGTTATAAGTTATTAGTTAAACCACAAGCCGTTAACGTAGAACAAGCTCCTTCCCTTTCAAGTAAAAACGACAAATCTAATGCTATACCTTGGTTAACCACACTATTTTTAATAACTATAATCATAGGCTTACTTTCTTTTTACTTAGCGCCTAAAAAGGCAGCTAATGCCACTGTTACGCAAATAACTAAAGACCCTGGTAGTGAATTATTTGTTTCACCTTCACCGGATGGTAAAAAAGTGATTTATATATGGGCTAATAATGCAGGGCGTCACTTATATTTAAAAGAGTTAGCTGCACCTCAAGTGCCACCTATACAGCTTACTATTACTAATGCATCCTATAGTCGAGCTGTTTGGAGCCTTGATCAACAATATATTTATTTTTTATCTACAACTGCCTCTAAGTGCTTTGTTATAAAGTTTGAACTAATTAGTAAGAAGGAAACTAAACTAGCTACTTGTCCAGTTACAACTGGAGTTAAATATATTGCAATGTCATCAGATGGAAGGACGCTCGCTTTTAATTCTAAAGTGACAGGAGATATAGAAGACGGCATTTACTTTTTAAATTTAAATAATAATCAAGCAAAGCCTGAGCGGTTTAGTTGTCAAGACAATTGCGCATACAGAGAACGTGATATTGCTTTTTCTCCTAATGGTGAATACGTTGCCGTAGCAAGGCGTGCAAGTAATACTAGCGAAAATATATTTATAGTAAACTTAAAAACCAAAGCTGCTCAGCAAGTTACATTTAAGCATAATGATATTGAGGGGATGACCTGGCATAAAAGTAACGATTTGCTTGTCTTTGGAAGTCAAAAAGCAGATAAGCATTCAGGGTTTATACTTAATTTAAAAACCTTGAAGCAAACACCTTTAAATATATCTGGGTTTGGCTTTCCTAGCTTTTCTGCAGACGGCAGTCTATTTTACCAAAAGCGCCGAGAAACTTACTATATAGCGGGTTACGATCTTTCTACATCGGTTGGTACTAGTATTTATCCCGTTATTGAATCTGAGTTTAGCAATAAATACCCTACTTATTCAGAGGTATCCCAAGAGCTAGCCTATCTATCAAATGAAAGTGGTTATTACGAAGTGTGGCTATCTGATATTTATGGCAGTAATCGCAGGCAGCTTACTAATTTAAAAAAGAATGCTAAATATCCCCTTTGGTCTAATAATGGTAAGAAATTAGTATTTGCGAGTGCAATTAGTAAGAGTGAAAATGAAATTTATGTTTATAATTCAGTAACAAAAAAAATCAATCGCTTAAATATTACATTAGATAAGTTTGGTCGCCCTACTTGGCATCCTAATAACAAAGATCTTGTAATAAGGTTAAATGTAGCTGGAAAACGTGAACTCTATTTATTAGATACTAATACGCTTATGACAAAAAAAGTAACAGATAATAATGGACGTTTTGGCTATATGGATAGTGATAAAATACTCGTATATGTAGATAATAAAAAGGAGTTATATAAGGTTGATATAAATGAACCTCATATGCCTGTAAAACTGCTCGATAGAAAACAGTTTGGTACCCGCTATGGCTGGAGTATACATAACCATGAAGTTTATTTTAAAAGTGGTGATAAAGCAGGGGATTCAATAAAACGTTTTAATATTGGGAAAAAACTATTGACCGATATTTTGTATGTCCCAACAATCTCTATTTTAGATTCAGAGCCTTTTTCTATGATCCCTTTACATAAAAAACTGTTATTTACTAAAAGTCTATCGGAACAATCTAATATTAATCAATTACATCACCCATTATTTAATTGATTTTCAACGAATGAGTAACATAAATGCTTTGCTATTAGTTTGAACAATAGCTAATTGAATATAAAGTTGGCCCTAAGTAGGCTGCCATAAATTAGTTTTAGCTAAATATTTTATAGTGTTACTTAAAAAACAGATAGGGATAAGTTGTGAAAAAGTATGGCTTCTTAGTGTTTATTCTATTATTGACCGGTTGCGAGTCAATATCGCACTTAGCGCCAGTAAGGGATCTCAATAAACTTGCAAAACAAGTAAAAAACAATCCCACCGATGTTAAAGCAATTGAAAAACAAGTAAAAAAAACGCAGCGCTCAATTAAGCAGCAAGTGGGGAGCGTTAGTCAGCTATTAGCAACGTTAGAAAGTGTAGTTAGTCGTAAATGGGGTAAAAAAAATACTCAGCAACCAACACGCAGAAAATATGTAAAATACAGCAATGATTACCAAGCACGCGCTGTTATTGATTTTGACCGTAATATGGTACAGGTCGAAACCATAGCCACTAAAAATACCAACTCGCTTCTAACTCAAGCAATTGTAATGACATTATTAACCTCAAGTGATCCACATAAAACAGACATTTTTACCAGTGAATCGCCTATTTTAGGGGATGAACCTTTTTTGTATCAACAAGTGCTTGATGAAGACGGGCTCCCCATAAAATACCAATGGCGGGCAAATCGTTTTGCTCGTTACTTAGTAGACACTAAGGTACAAAAAAAACGTAGTGATGGTCATTCAATTACATCGGTATCTTTTCCTCTGGTAGAACAAAACGCTCACTTACGAAAGCAAAAATACAGTGAGTATGTTTTGGCTGCGGCAAAGAAATACCAAATATCTGCGTCGCTTATCTACGGTATTATTGAAACAGAGAGTCACTTTAACCCTTACGCAGTAAGCTCTTCAAATGCGTATGGATTAATGCAAATAATTCCATCGCGCGCAGGAAGAGACGTCTATCAAAAAATAAAGAAAATACCAGGGGAGCCCAGTAAAGAAGTATTGTTTGATCCTAAAAGAAATATAGATATTGGCAGTGCGTATTTAAGTGTACTAAAAAATAGCTATTTAAATAAAATACAAACCAAACAAAACCAACATTACGCCATGATTTCTTCATATAACGGTGGCGCGGGCAATGTACTAAAAATATTTAATTCAAATAGAACAATCGCATTTTCAAAAATTAACCAACTAACGTCGAGCCAGTTTTATAAAATACTCACAACTAAGCACTCTAGAGCTGAATCGAGACATTACTTAGAAAAAGTGACCGTAGCAGAAAAAGCATATCAATAAGTTTCAAATTTATTTGTTATTGATAAACAAACCATAGCTGAGTTCCTGTTTTGGTTCAATCGGTTACTTCAATTTCAGGTGAAATATTAAAAGGAGGTTTGGTGCTATTTTAACTGCCGTTTAAAGGCTGTTACTGGTGTTTGAGTGGTTAGGTTGAGAGGGAGTGGCTTTACTTTCTTTGTGTGTTTTTTTAGGCTGTGTATCTTGTTTACTTTCAAAACATTGGCATTTAAGTGAATATTATTTAGGTGCTTGAAAATACATACGCCCTATGATGAATCAGCTTCCTTACTGCATTGAAAAATAACGGAACAACGCTACTAAAATCTGCGGTGGAAAATAAGTTTTAGTGCTCATCAGCGTGTGTTGTTATCTGTTAATTAGCTATCTTCATTAGAGTTGCAGTTATGACAGCCGTTGCACTAATACATGCTACTAGTAGTGGGACTATAACCTTCCATCGCTCAAAGTTTGAAACCTGCCTATCATGAATTTCAATAGCAACTTCTATTAATTTTTGCACTAAACTCGGCTCTAATCGCTCACGTATTCTCTTACCATTTTTGGTTTCGTAAGATGCTACGTAACGAGATACTAAAGAGACCCTATTTATTTTATCTTCCTCATCTCTAACACGAAATAGCTCAGGGTGGGATTTTGATAGCTCCACCCAAGAATTCGCAGACCTTGGAATTAGTTTTAGTTCTTCAATTAAGCCTTCTTCACTACGACTTGTATGTCGATGGAATGCTAAGACCTGAATTAGTGCGATGACTTCGCCTAGCCGATGCTCTTTTAAGTACTCTTTTGACATTGCAATATATCCCCATGGCTCATAAATAATGAAGTGTTAGGTTGGATTGGAATCTCGTTTTTACACCGAAGGATAAGGCATGACCTATCCTTCGCTAATTACGCCACGAAAAATCAGTTATTCCTCTTGTTCTTCTTTTTCACTCTTAGCCGCCATTTTAAACGCCACAATAACCAATCCAAACATAGCAAACGGCAATGCTGCCAACATGTATTCAACCACATTACTGTCTTGAAAGTTTGCTTGTAGTAAAAAGTGACCTGCTACGCACATTAAAATAACCACTAATAAAATGGGTAGTAACATGAGTTCTTTTTTTGATGAATGGCTTTTCATTAATTATGAGGCTATAGCTAAAAATAATGCGCCATTGTAATGAGCTTGTTTAGGCTTGGCAAATACCGCAGAATTTTTTAATTAATGATATGATTAGCGTCAAACAATTGGGCAAGTGTTATTGGGAATAAAGTGAAAAGTAACTTAAAACAAGTTTACCTCGTTGGCGGTGCAGTGCGCGACAAACTGCTAAATATAAAATCAAAAGATAACGACTATGTAGTGATTGGTGAAACGCCTGATACAATGCAGTCGCTTGGTTTTGTGCCAATAGGTAGCGACTTTCCGGTTTATTTACACCCAAAAACAAAAGAAGAATATGCACTAGGGCGCACAGAGCGTAAAAGTGGCAAAGGCTATACTGGCTTTGTGGTTGATGCCAGCCCAACCGTTACGCTCGAAGAAGATTTAGCAAGACGCGATTTAACTATAAATTCAATGGCGCTTGATGAACACGGTAATATTATTGACCCGTTTAATGGCCAAACAGACTTACAAAATAAAATACTGCGCCATACCACCGCTGCATTTGTAGAAGACCCTGTACGGGTACTGCGTATTGCCCGTTTTTTAGCGCGCTATGGCAGCGATTGGCGTATTCACCCAAGTACGTATGCATTGATGCGCGAGCTTAAAAATAAAGGTGAGCTAAATCATTTAGTACCTGAGCGCGTGTGGCTTGAAACAGAAAAAGCACTGGGTGAAAAGCACCCTGAGCTTTATTTTGAAGCATTGCAAGGCTTGGGTATTTTTCCAGAGCTTGAGCGCATGGTTAATGTACCGCAGCCAGCAAACCATCATCCTGAAGGGGATGTATTTGTGCATACTATGTTGGTACTTAGACGCGCCGCAGATTTAAATTTTGATTTGGAAACTCGTTTTGCAGCGCTGACTCATGACTTTGGTAAGGCGCTTAGTTTTAAAAAGTATGGAAACTTACGTGGGCACGAACGCGAAGGTGTTGCAATTATTGAGGCGTTTTGTGAGCGCTTAAAAGTGCCTAATCGCTTTCGCGATGTTGGTGTACTCACCAGTGATAATCACACCCTTTGCCACACAATTGATCAGTTAAGGCCGCAAACCGTTCACAAGCTAATCGTGACTAACTTAAATGCTTTGGTGCATCCGAATCGTTTTATAGCGTTTACTCAAGCGTGCCAATGTGATGCGCAAGGCCGTGGTGAAACATTGGTTGATAAGCCATACCCGCAAGCAGCTAAACTGCGAGCAATTCATACTGAGCTGCAAAAAATGGATAAGAAGCAAGTAGTGCAAGATGCGCTTAAAAATGGCAAAAAAGGCCCTGAAATAGGCGAAGAAGTAAAACTAGCAGAAATAAACTGCATTAAAGCATTTTTACAAAGCGAGAAATTGGAAGCTTAACAACGTTAGGCTGAGTTAAATTAAATAGTGTGACACGCCTTCGTTTTTAGGTATGTCGGGTTTTCGAAGTTCTTTATAATTAGCGTTCTTTGGTTTTACATTTTCAGATTTAGGCTTTTTAGATGGCCTATATAGGTCAAAAATAAAGTCTAGCTCTTCACGTTCTAGTAATTCTTTCATAAAGTAATCTCCTCAATAAGCAACTAGGGTATGGTCGTTCGACTGAATTAAAAGTGAATAGTTACATATGAAGTTGTACTAAATTGTAATCGGCAGGTTTTAAGGGGTGAGAGGGGTTTGTTTGTTAATTTATATGGAGTTAAGGTAAATTAAATTAACTCTTTTTAACTAAAAATATACAGCTTAATTTATTACGTACTTACTATTTGCATATAGTGCTGTGGCTATAAATATAACGGTATAAATACAGCCTTAACCATTTACTAACGGCAGTGTTACGGTAAATACGACACCATCGGCTTGTTCGTTGTTTTGCGCAGTTACGCTGCCTTTATGGTAATCGCACACCAGCCTTACAATATAAAGCCCTAACCCCAAATGTGGCTGTTGCTGCATTTGCTGGCTACGTACTGACACCATAGAGTCAAAAATATGCTCAGTGAGTCCTTCTGGTAACGCGGGGCCTGTGTTTCTCACAGTTAATATTGCTTTATTTTCAGTTTGCATAAGGCTCACATTAATCGCCGTATTGGCTTCACTAAACTCCATCGCGTTATTGATAAGCTTATCAAGCAGCTGGGCTATAAACTCCGGTGCACCTTGCATAGGTAATTTGTTTTGGCATACATCAAGCGTAAATAACTGGTGTGGGTAAGTAAGCTGATAGCCTTGCATGCAGCCATTTATTACTTTTTGTAAATCAAAAGGCTCAGGCTCGTTGCTTTGAATACTTTGCTCAAGGCGAGTAGCTTCACTCATGGTGGTTATTATTTTACCTAAGCGTTCAACGCCTTCACTGGCGCGGTCGAGGTATTTTTGGCTCTGCTCGTTTTGTGGCAAGCTTTGTAAGTTTTCGAGTGATGAGCGCACTACGGCAACCGGCGTGCGCAGCTCATGCGACAACCGTGACGACATATTTTCTAAGTAATCGGTATAGCCACCAAGTCGGCTCACAATGTTTGAAAAACTACGAGACAGGTCGCCAATTTCATCGTTAGCATCGCTGTAATTAATACTGCCGGTAACACGCCCTTGTGCATCAATTGCTTGCTCAGCGGTATCGCGCAGCCGCCTAATTCGGTTCGATATGCGTGAGGCAAAAAAGAACAAGGTGACAGTACCAATTAGCATCACAGCTAAAATAACGTTAAAGAGTTTTTCGAGCGATTTGTTACGCAGCGTACGTACGCCGTTTGTGGTTTCCTCTGCTATTACCGCGCCAATTACTTGGTCTTGAATCCAAATAGGGTAAGCGGCCGATAAAATAACGGCTTTGCTGTCGGGAGTTAAGCGCCAAGACGATGCAGGTTGTCCTTTTAATGCTTTCGCTAAATGTGTGCCCTGCATAGAAGCTACATCGTGAAGGGTATCTAAAAACTCATTTTCGGGGCGCGTTAATATTTTATAGTAAATTGGGTGTAAGTAATTTTGCTCAAAGCGCTGCCACCAAGTTTCAGGTGCTTGGTTAGCAAGCCCATCAGCCCATACGCCATCTGCATTTTGAATAGTACCCGATTGCGCAAGTACGCGATGATGGTTATCGACCACCCAAATGCGGCTACCACTGTGGCCCATGCCTTTTAAAATACGGCTAATTTCTGGAGAAGGGACTAATACTGAGCCTAAATCGTTTGGGTTATTTAAGTTTGAGGTCGACATTATTTTAGGCTCGAGCAGTGCCTCTTTACTATCTATGTCAACAATAGCAAAGCCAAGTTTGTTGCCCAGCATGCTAATTGGAAAGCGCAGCTCTACGTTATAACCTGATTCGGTACTTTCAAAATAGCCCTGAATTTTTGTAAAAGGGGCTTTGGTTTTTGCATCAAACGCATTAACCCAGCCATCTTGGCGTGGCGCAATTATATAGGTATTAAATTGGCCGTCAGGTGTTTTTAAGCCAATTTGTAAATAATCGTTATTGGTAATACTTAAGCTATTTTTAGCGCGATAAATAAGGGTATTGTCGGTGACTTTAAATACGGCGTATAAGTAGTTATCAAATTTTCCCACCATATGATCAAACGATAAGTCACGGGCTTGATGTTTGTTATCTGTTTTTTGTAAGTAGCGCTTGTCGTAATGCCAAAATAGCGGTTGGTAGCTGTCCCAATCGTTAAGTTTACCATCTAGCTGAATAGGGTTTTTAAGATTATAAGCGTATAAATCGCGGCCTTTTACTACTTGGTCTAAAAAGTTGGTTTGCTCGTCAAATAATGCAGGGCGTTCATGTAGTGCAGTGGCAAGTGCGCGAGTAGTGCCTACGAGGGTTTTTTCTTGGCCTTGGCGTAAAAACTTTTCCATTTCCCATACGTACTCGTAGCCAAGCCACGGCAGCAAAAACAAAAAACATGAAAGCAATATAAATTTACTGCGCAGACCAAATCGTAGCATTAGTGTTGTTCCCACCGATAGCCCATGCCATACACGGTATCTATACAATCAAAGGTGCTATCGAGTGCTATAAACTTTTTACGAATACGTTTTACGTGTGAAGTAATAGTGCTGTCGTCTACATAAATTTTTGCATCGTTCATTAAATCGTTACGGCTTTTAACATGGCCAGGTCGCTGGGCGAGTGAATGCAGCATCCAAAATTCGGTTACGGTTAAATCAACTAATTGTTGTTGCCAAAATACCTGCATACGTTGCGTGTCGAGTGTTAACTGCCCGCGTGTTATGAGGGCGTTTGCATCAGCAGGTTGTTCAAGTGCTTCCATGCGGCGAAACAGCGCACCAATACGTGCAGCCAAGTGAGCCAAGCTTATGTCTTTTGTTAAGTAGTCGTCTGCGCCCATGCGTAGGCCGCATACGGTATCTATTTCGCTATCGCGGGCGGTTAAAAAAATAATAGGCAGTGTTTTAGAAAGCGATCGCAATGTTTGGCACAGTAAAAATCCACCATCTATTTCATGGCCTAAGCCAATATCAACAATGGCTAAATCGGGTAGAGCATTTTTAAATGCAGCTTCAGCGCTGGCGCGATTTTCAAAGCCACTTACTTGGTAGCCCTGTGCGCTCAGCATTTCTATGTAGTTTTCGCGGATTGCGGGTTCATCTTCAACGATGGCTATTTTTTTCATTTTAATCATTATCCTATCGGCTCTGTTGTGCACTATATCGAAGTTTTTAAGCTAAGTAAGGTTAAAAAGGCAATTGCCATTTTTTTGCCACAATTGCTCAGCAGTTTGCCATTTTTGATCCCCTTTGCTGCCACTTGAGCTTGTTTTAATACACTCATCAAAACAAAACATCACAAATTAAAAAGTAAGTTTAAGGATCAAATCATGAAGAAGACATTAATTGCGTTAACACTCGTTGCTAGTTTTTGTACTCCAGCAATTGCCTCAACATCTAACACGCCATCAAAAGAAGCCCATAAAGAAACGGCTATTGGGCTAGGTGCAGGCGCTATTATTGGCGGCGTAGTGGGCGGGCCAATTGGTGCGTTTATTGGGGCATTTGCCGGTGGTTTAATAGGTGATTCAAAAGTAGCTGATAACAAAATTGCAGAGCAAGAGCATGCAATTACGGTTATGAAAGAAAAAACCAGCGATTACCAACACGTGCTTAACCACAATAATATGTTAGAGCAACAGTTAGAAGTACTTGCCAATCAAAATGAGCAGTTAACTCAAGTTCAAATTAATAACTTATTGGCGATGACGGTGCAATTTAAAACAGGTTCAAGTGTTATTGCCCCGCATTTTGCACTGCAGTTAGACCAACTGGTTACCTTGTTAAACAACCAACCACAACTCGCACTTGATTTAAGTGGCTTTGCCGATCAGCGTGGCGATGAGCAAGCCAATCTTTTACTTTCTAAAGCACGTGTAAATGCCGTGCAAAGCTACTTAATAAAACACGGTGTGAGCCACAAACGCTTAAGTACGCAGGCATTTGGCGAGCAGCAAACATTGGCTAACAGCAACACGGTGGAAGATAACTTTTTTGATAGACGCGTAACGCTTACCACTCGCTCAATGAATCCAGTAAATGGCCAAACGGCGAGTAACTAAATCTAACTGAATCTAAGTAAAGCTAAGCGTTCGATGGAGTGATTTTATGTTGAGTAAACCAACCAAAATGCTTACTAAAGTAAGCATTTTTATATTCATAGCGATTGTGCTGTTAGCGAGCTTTAAAAGCCAAGCGCAATCACCTAAGTTAGAACTTTTTGATAGCAATGGGGCGCCAGCAGGCCCAGCAATAATATTAAAAAGCGACGCCAATATGATCTTAACCGGCCTAATTAATCATGTTGTAGTAACGCAAACCTATCAAAACGAAAACCCGTTTGCGGTTAATGCGCGCTATGTTTTTCCATTGCCTGATGAAAGCGCCGTACATGCCATGACGATGCGTATAGGTGAGCGAGTCATTAAAGGCCAAATTGATAAAAAAGTGGAAGCCGAAAAGAAATACGAGGAGGCTAAAAAAGCAGGTAAGCAAGCGGCTTTAGTTCGCCAACAACGTGCGAATATGTTTATTACGAATGTGGCGAATATTGGCCCCGGTGAGCAAGTGATTATTGAGCTTGAGTATCAAGAAATAATTGATTACAGCAGCGGCACATTTGCTATTAGGTTTCCTACTACCATTACACCGCGTTATCACGCGATTAGTGGTGAGGTTGAGGTTAATACTCAAAATCAAGCGCACGTTAACTCACTCCCAACGGGATGGTTAAGCCCTGTTTACAGTATTAAAAGCAGTACTCAAAATGATAACGTACCAAGCAGCCAATTTAGCTTAAACATTAATATAGACGTAGGCTTAGAGCTGGTGGATATCAATTCTAAATTTCACAATGTTGATGTGCAAAACACCGCGTTTGGACAATATAAAATAGCGTTAAATGAAACAAATGCAGTTAATCGCGATTTTGTACTTGAGTTTAAACCGCTGCAAAAAGAGCAGGCTCAAGCCGCATTTTTTACTCAGCAGTTTGAAAATGGTGACCGATACGGGCTTGCTATGCTAATGCCACCGGGGGATCATTTTACACAAACTCAACGCTTACCTCGCGAAATGGTATTTGTAGTTGATACGTCAGGCTCTATGCATGGGCAATCTATGGAGCAAGCTAAAAAAGCGTTGTTTTATGCACTTTCATTACTCGATAGCGACGACAGCTTTAATATTATTG
Organism: Pseudoalteromonas sp. BSi20495; assembly: GCF_000241185.1. NCBI lineage: Bacteria > Pseudomonadati > Pseudomonadota > Gammaproteobacteria > Alteromonadales > Pseudoalteromonadaceae > Pseudoalteromonas > Pseudoalteromonas sp. BSi20495. The sequence goes on along the minus strand of NZ_BADY01000111.1, from coordinate 48,233 downwards.
GTTTTGACAACATAGTAACTCCAATGAGCGATAAACCACTTATAGCCAGTGACTTTAATTTACGCCGTGCGGAGCGATTTATTTATAGCCTAGAGGCCGACGGCGGCACTGAAATACAAGGTGCGCTTAATGCCGTACTTGATGGCAGCCAGTTTGATGGTTTTGTACGCCAAGTTGTATTTTTAACTGATGGTAGCGTAAGTAATGAAGATGCATTATTTAAAAATATTCAAAGTAAGTTAGGCGATAGCCGCTTATTTACAGTGGGTATTGGCAGCGCACCTAACAGCTTTTTTATGCGCCGAGCAGCAGATATAGGTAAAGGCTCATTCACGTTTATAGGCAGCACAAGCGAGGTGCAACCTAAAATGCAGCAGTTGTTTGATAAGCTAGCACATCCGGCTATTACTAATTTGGCGCTAAGCGATGAAAGCGGTAACAGCTTAGATTTTTGGCCATCACCACTACCTGATTTATATTTTGGCGAGCCTATCATGGTCGCTATAAAACTTAATAATGCTAAAAATGTGGTACTTGCTGGGCAAACAGCACAAGGGCCTTTAAGTATTAAATTAAGTACACAAAATAGTTCAAGCGCTCAAGGTATAGCAAAACTGTGGGCGCGCCAAAAAATCAAGTCATTACTTTTATACAACGAGCAAAGTACAGTTAAAGATGAAGTACAGGAGCTTGCGCTTACTCATCAATTACTTAGTCCGTTTACTGCTTTTATAGCGATTGAACAAACTCAAATAAAAGAAGTGGCAGAGCAAACGGCGCAAGCTACTAATGCATTACCACAAGGTATGGCAATGCGTTTACCGCAAACCGATGGGCAAAGCAGGTTACATATATTACTAGGCTGTATTTTATTATTGGGATTTAGCGCGCTTAAAATAAATCGAGGGCTTAAATTAAGCAGGGCACGTAAATGAAAAAGTGGCTAAGCGTGGGCTTACTAATAGCTGGGCTTGGATTATTTGGTCACGGCGCTTATATGCAGGCAAAAGCGTGGCTTGCTCAAGTATTAATTGAGCAAGCATGGCAAGAGGCGCTTAAATCACCCGGCACTAAAGTAAAACCGTGGTATTACGCCGACAGCTACGTTACTGCAAAGCTTGATTGGCCAAGTCATAATAAAACATTAAGTGTATTGGCTGGAGCGAGTGGCCGTAACTTAGCGTTTGCGCCTAGCCAATTTTTACCCGCAGGGGAGCTGGGCGGAAAAGAATTTGGAAACGAAAAGGGCGCGCTAATAGCAGGGCATAACGACACCCACTTTGCATTTTTACAAAACGCAAAAGTGGGGGAGGCGTTTACTTTGCAACTGCAAAATGGGGTGATACAAAATTATAAGGTAACGGGGATTGAGGTTATTCATCAATCCCAAAACTCATTTTTACAAACACCTGGGCTGTATTTGCTTACCTGTTACCCTTTTGATTCGCTTGCCTCGGGTACTGATTTAAGATTGCTTGTATCTGCGCAAATGTCTTCGCCCGATTCGCTAAGCGGTATATCAACCACGAGTTCTTGATGGCGCTGGCTTATCATTACGCCAATAAATACCACAAATATGCTCAGCCATTGCCAAACGTTGAGCACTTCGCCCAAAATAATAGCTGACAAAATAAGTGTAAAAATAGGAATTAAATTAGAGTACGCAGCAGCGGTTAATACCGATACCTTACTAATTGCATAGTTGTACATACCGTAGCCGCCAAGGGTTACACACGAGCCTAAATACAAAATGCTCATAAGCGCAGTTAAGTCGTGTTGGTTTTCGCTTGGTAGGTCGATAAAAAATAAAAACGGCGCAAAAAATAAGCTGCCGCTAATACCTTGCAACGCAATTAAAGTAAGAGGCGAGTAGCGATCAGCTAAATGTTTAATACTTACGGTATAAAATGCAGCGCACACCATAGCCATAAGCTCTAAAAAGTTACCCAGTAACGGATTAGGTGCTTGGTCGGTACTTGGTGAAAGAAGCGTAAGTAAAATACTGCCGCCAATACACAGCGTAAAGCCGACCACGATGGATTTACTTATGTATTCTTTAAGCAATAAAAAGGCAAGTAGCGCAATAATAATAGGCAAGCAAGAGACAATAACACCGGCCTGCGAGGCTGATGTGTATTCCATTGCATGGCCTTCAAATAAAAAGTATAAGCAAGGCTCAGCAAGCGACATACCCACTAAATACTTCCAGTCACCTTTTAAGTACTCAAACCGAATAACGTAGCGCCATAAACAAAGCGACAAAACTAACGTGGTGAGCATGCGTAAAAATATCACCAATGCAGGGTCGTAAATAGCAATGGCGTATTTAAGCGCGATAAAAGAGCTGCCCCATAAAAAGGTGGCAATAATTAGACATAAACTGGCAGGCATAGAGAGTAATTTACATAATTTAATAAAATCAGATCCTAGCATGAATATTTTTAACTTGTTCAAAAATACCGAGCTGGTATAAATTAATTCATCTTTAATTAATCAGTAGTAAAAAGCACATGCAAAGGGAACAGGTAATAGTTGTAAAGCTTGGTACAAGCGTACTTACTGGCGGCACCGATAAACTAGACAAAGCACATATGGTTGAATTAGTACGCCAATGCTGCGAGCTTAAAAAGCAGGGTCATCACGTTATTTTAGTATCGAGCGGCGCGGTTGCTGCTGGGCGCGAACAACTATTAAAACCCTGTGGCAGAAGCTTAATTGATAAACAAATGCTTGCTGCAATTGGACAAGGTCAACTTATTCATATTTGGCAGAGCCTATTTGCTTTATACGGTGTAAACGTAGGGCAAATGCTACTTACTCGCGCCGATGTAGACGACAGAGAGCGCTACCTTAATGCCCGCGATACACTCAATGCGTTATTAAATTACGACGTTGTACCCATCATTAACGAAAATGACGCAGTCGCAACCAGCGAAATAAAAGTAGGCGACAACGATAATTTATCGGCACTTGTCGCTATTTTGGCTAATGCTAATAAGTTACTGCTACTTACCGATCAAGAAGGGTTATTTACCAGCGATCCGCGCACAAACGCCGATGCCACCCTCATTGGCGAAGTAACACATATAAACGATGAACTGCGCCAACTTGCTGGTGGCAGTGGCACAAATTTAGGTACTGGCGGCATGGCGACTAAACTGCAAGCCGCTGACATTGCAAGGCGCGCAGGCGTTGAAGTTATTATTGCTAAAGGCGCAGGTAAAAACGTTATTTTAAAATGTATGAGTGACGAGTTACCTGGTACACGCTTTTTAAAACTCACCGCCCCAAAAGATGGCCGTAAAAAATGGCTACTCGCTGGGCCTAAAAGTACCGGCCAAATTGTTATAGATACAGGTGCTATTGCAGCGCTGCAAAATAAAGGCGCAAGCTTACTTGCTAAAGGCGTTACTAATGCATTTGGACGTTTTGAACGCGGTGATTTAATTGATTTAATAGATAATAAAAATCAAGTGATTGCACGGGGCTTAACGCGCTTTAGTAGTACCGAGGTAAATAAAATAAAGGGTGCTCATTCTAGTCAAATAGGCCAATTACTTGATTACGATAGTGGCGCAGAAGTACTTCATAGGGATGATATGGTATTGCTATAGAAGCACTTTTAGTAAATTAAATTACTTGGGTGTAATTCTCGCAGTATTACACTTTTTTGATTGTAAATTTGTGCTAAAATCTGGCTCCTTAAATTGTTGTAAGCAGAGCACAGAACATGAAATTAGTTCGTTGGTTTTTAGGTTGTATAATCTTATTTTTTAATTTTGTATTTACTCCTCGCAGTAAAAAGCGCGCAAGCGACGAGCAAGCACAGCTTGATCTGCAAACCTCACAATTTAAACTGTATCAATTTAAAGCATGCCCGTTTTGTGTAAAAGTACGTCGCGCCATTAAACGCGAAGGCTTAAACATAGAAACGCGTGATGCAAAAGACAATGAGCAATATCGTCAAGAGCTACTAGAGCAAGGCGGTAAAGTTAAAGTGCCTTGCCTGCGTATAGAGCAAAACGGCCAAGTACAATGGCTGTATGAATCAAACGATATTATTGCTTACTTAAACAAAGTAGCTGCATAAACCACTTTTATTATCTCACTTATTTAAAGAGAATATACCATGACAATTCGCACCCGTGTTGCCCCGTCGCCAACTGGTGACCCGCATCTTGGCACCGCTTATATCGCCTTATTTAACTACTGTTTTGCTAAACAACAAGGCGGTGAATTTGTACTTCGTATAGAAGATACAGACCAAGTACGTAGCACGCCAGAGTCTGAACTTGCGATTATGGATAGCCTACGTTGGTTAGGGCTTGAGTGGGATCATGGTCCTGATGTGGGTGGCGAATTTGGTCCTTACCGTCAATCTGAGCGTAGCGATTTATATAAAAAATACGCGCATCAGTTAGTTGACGATGGCAAAGCGTTTTACTGCTTTGCAACAAGCGAAGAGCTTGATCAAATGCGTGAAGAGCAAATGGCAGAAGGCTTGCGCCCTAAATACGACGGTCGTGGTTTAAACCACACAGATGAAGAAATTAAAGCAAACTTAGCGGCAGGCAAACCTTACGTTATACGTATGAAAATCCCAAGCGAAGGCACATTTAAGTTTAACGACTACCTACGTGATGAAATTGAGATCCCGTGGGAAAACGTAGACATGCAAGTGTTATTAAAAGCAGATGGTTTCCCAACGTACTTTTTAGCGAACGTAGTTGACGACCACCACATGCAAATTAGCCATATTTTCCGTGGTGAAGAATGGATTAACTCAGCACCTAAGTTATTAAAACTTTACGAAGATTTTGGTTGGGAAGCGCCAGTACTTGGTCACTTACCATTACTACGTAACCCAGATAAATCAAAGCTGTCTAAGCGTAAAAACCCAACATCTATTAATTACTATAAAGAAATGGGTTACCTGCCAGAAGCCGTACTTAACTACTTAGGTCGTATGGGTTGGTCAATGCCTGATGAGCGTGAAAAGTTCACACTTAATGAGATGATTGAAAACTTCGACATGAAGCGCGTATCGCTTGGTGGTCCAGTATTCGACGTAGATAAATTAAGCTGGTTAAACGGCATGTGGATCCGCGAAAACCTAACCGACGAGCAGTTAATTCAGCGCTTTGTTGATTGGAAGTTTAACGGCGAAATGCTCGCTAAAATATTACCAGAAGTTAAAACACGTATTAATACGCTGTCGGATATGGTTGAGCTTGCAGGGCACTTTGTAGGTGGTATTCCAACTTACGATCCTGCGCTATTAACAGCCGGCAAAGCAGACGAAAACGTGATTCGCCAAGCGCTGCAATTTTTTGTATGGCAGCTTGAAGGTTTACGTAGCTTTGAAAAGCCAGCTATTTTTGCAATTGCAAAAGAAGTGGCAACATTCCACGAGCTTAAAATTAAAGACTTTTTAGAGCCAATTTTTGTCGCAATTACAGGCAAAACATCAAGTACGTCAGTGCTTGATGCAATGGAAATATTAGGCTCTGACTTATCACGTGCTCGTTTACGTGTAGCCCTTGCTCATTTAGGTATTTCTAAAAAGCAGGCTAAAAATATAGAGCGTGCGTACCGCGAATACCCAAGTTCATAATTGCTAAACAATGTACTTTTAAAAGCCGAGCTTTACTAAGCTCGGCTTTTTTGTTTCAGGCTGTTTAGCTATATGACATCGTATTTTGATATTGTTTAGCCTAAGTATTCATAATTTACTAAATGCTACAATAAGGCATATAAACTCATAGGAGGCAGTATGATTGCAACCGTTAAAAACAAAGCTATTTTTAGCAGTAATACATTCTCGATAAACCTTGTTACTTACCCAACTAATCACAGCGTAATGAACCATATTGATCCCGTGCAGCAAGGGCGCTATTACAAGCTCAATTTTGTATTAGAGCAACCTAAAACAGGTGGGGTATTTAAATGCTCAAAATGCATTATAAATTTATTTAATCGTGTGTATTTGTTTAGACCCGATAAGTACGAACACAGCGTATCTAAAATCGAGTCTGGAAAGCGCGTACTACTGAGCTTTGCGCTTAATATATAATTTATTAATAGTCGTAGGCCTGTCCGGTGCATAAAACAGATAGGTCGCAATACGATACAGACGTTTCGCTACAAGAGTTAATAGTAAAAGCATTCCCGCCTCTATTCATAGTATCATTTTTAAGCGCGTCAATGGCGTGAGACTTAGCACGGTTATAGCTAATATTAGGCTTAGTATCATGATTTTTGTTAATACAGAACTGCCCTTCAACTCTACCTAAAAGTTTAGCGCCGCTCTCGTGCGCTTCTTGATCACTATAAAACTGCTGAAGATCTCCTCTAGCAACACGAGTACTGACTTGATCTGCTAAAATATCTTTAGTTATATTGGTGTGAAAGCGAGCTCCAGAACAGCCCGCTAAAATAATGAGTAAGCTTAAGGTTATTATTATTCGTAGCACATCTAATTGATCCATCAATTTATTAATTTTGTTAGGGAATAAAGATACTTATTTAATTTAATACGCGCAAGGCTTGTAGGTTAATAAATTGTTTGTTTTTGTAAGTAACTTAAACATCACTGAGCATAGGGTAAGTAAACAAAAAGAAGTGGCAAACGTTCACTAACCAATGGCATAAAATAGCCCATTCTAAACGCTGCGTTTTATAAAAAATATAGCCGTATCCTAAGCCTGCTATAAACGAGACCAGCACATAGTTAATGCCCCCTGCAAAATGTGCCAAAGCAAAAATACCAGCCGTAATTAAAGGAGCAAGTAACGCTAAACGGGTTGGTGTAATAATTTGGCTAAGCTTAGTTTGTAGTAAACCTCGAAATAAAGCTTCCTCGGCAACACAGGTAAATAAAAGATTAATAGCAATAAAGGCTAACCAAAAGTCGGGCACTTTTGGGTTAAAGCTTACAAGTCCAAGCATTAAAGCCGCTATGAGCGTAGCTAAAACAGTAGCAATAACTATTAAAATGGGTTGTTTAACGTTTAATTGACCCGCTTTATTAGAGTCTGCTTTTAAAGGCCTTTTATTTGAATCTAAGTTTGAAAAAAAGTAAGCACAAAGAAATAACCCAGCCATAGCTTTATCAAAATTAGCATAAAGGGTAAAAGTAATCGCATCGCTGGTAATACGCTCGTTTATAACAATAGGGAGGTTACTAAAACCAGGCACCCAATGAAGTGCTAATGCTAATGAGGTAATAACAAAAACAGTACCTAATATAGTGCGTATTATTGCCCGCTTTGTATTTAGCGCACAGTAGTATAAAACAACGTAAAGCCCAGTGCTCAGCAGAGCATATAAATTTATATAACCTTCAGCATAAGCACTTACAACACTTAAAGCTACTAAGTAGTGCCAAAGGGGTTGTCGTATTATAAGAATATTGCAGCGAGAAAAAACGCATAATATTGACAATGCCAGAATATAAAAAGCCATTTATTTATCATTTTCTAGTGTTAAGTACTAAACAATAACGTGCAATTTTGTATTAATAAACCATTATATTTTCACTAATCGGTACTGTCATCGTTGGTGTGTGTTTATAGATTTAATGAACAGGCTTATCTTATTAAACAGACAGTAATGAGCGATAAGTAGCTAGGCAGTACTTACGTGTATGAAATTAAAATTTGATCTTGGTCAGCCTATAAAAAGCAACTTCCAAAGCAGTACTTGTTATTAGTAACACCGTCTTTTGTTATCAATTTAGTTGGTTGCCTAGGTTAATAAATGCTGTGAATACAGACAGTGATTGTTGTTTTGTCCAATATTACTGATCTCCACCATTTTGGTGTATTTTTGCACTGATTAAAAATAATTTTCATTTAACCAATTGTTTACATATGTTTATTTGATGGTTAAGATAAATGCATTGTAATATGGACATTTGTCGGTTTATAAAACGACAAATGTCGTAGACAAAATTGTTATGTTTCTAGGAGTATTTCGTGTCAGCCGATGAAGTTATGAATGAGCAACTGAATCAATCTATTCGTTTGATAGAGCAAGTTATGGAACAAGCTTATTTCACATCAAAAGAACGAGATATTAGGTATAGTGTTGGTGGCTTAGGTCGAACTATAGGTCTAATTAGAGAATTTCAGGAACAAATTTACCACCAATTTCCAGACTTAAAAACAGAAATTAAAATTAGTTTAGATCCGCCTTTGACAGCAGAGCAAGCAGAGGTTTGTTCGAAGTTATCTCCGGATGAATTAGATAAAATTGACGGATTTTTGTTATCGAACACTAGGTCTAAATTTCGGAAAGTAGCGCGTGTTATAGGCATATCAATGCAAAATGAACTTGATTCATTTAATTTGCCAGATCTTTTTTATGCGGAAAGAATAAAATCTTTGGTAAAGCGTGGAAAGTTAGATTCACAAGGAAATCTTGGTGCTATGAGGTTTAGTGAAGTTAAATTACCTGATATGTAAATCGAAACATAACAAGAAAATCAACAAGGACACGTAACAGTTGGCTACGTTTCGCTTCGCTACACAATTTTAGCCAACCATTACTTAGCCTGTTATTTTGGCGTTAAAGCGCTAGTCGTATACTGAGAAGTTGATGCATCCAAAGTTCTTATCATTATTTTTAGTTTTGTTTTCATTAAATATTGCTTATGCCGAAAGCGATACTCATATTGAAACCGAAATCCAAAATACTATCGACACTGAAGATATTGTAGGATTATCTTGGTCAACAATTTCAAAGGGGCATGTTGAGGTTGGTAGTGTTGGATATGCAAATATTTCAAAACTTGAACATATGATGCCTGCACAAAAAATGCATGTAGGCTCAGTTACCAAATCGGTTCTGGCAATGGGCGTTCTCCATTTAATATTTGAAGGAAGACTCTCATTAGATAGCAATATTGAAGCACTATTGCCAGGATTGAACTTCGACAATGTTTGGCATCATCGTTCACCTATCAAGGTCAAAAACTTACTCGATCATACTGCTGGATTAGACAATATCAGGATGTGGCAGTTACTAAGCACTAAACCTTTGCCAAATACGCCACTTGGAAAAGCTTTTGAATCAAGCAGACAAAACTTATTAAAGATTAGAACTGAACCAGGAACGCAATACTCATATTCCAATATGGGATATACATTACTTGCAATGGTTATAGAAGCTGTAACCAACCAGCGTTATGAAGAGTTCCTCGATGACAACCTTTTAGCCCCTTTAGAAATGTATGACAGTAGCTTTGAGTTTATCAGCCAACAAGGTCAGTACGCCGATCCTTTATTAGCGATGGGCTATCATGAAAATAATGTTACTCAAATTGCTGTGTCTAGCTATCTTAGACCTGCGGGACAATTCACAACTACCGCCCCTGACATGGCTAAGTTTATGAATTTTATTTTGAATGAAGGCAAAGTAAATGGTCAAAATTTTGTAAAACCTGAGCATATGAAAATGCTTACTAATCCTTTCAACACTAAAGCTCATATAGAAGGCCTGAATATTGGGCATGGGCTTGCGTTTGCTAATAGAGATCGGCATAACGTGCTTGGCATGTGTCATCCGGGTACAACATTTGGATTTAGAGCCTATATTTGCCTTTTTCCAGATGAAAAAAAGGGATTTTTTTACGCCGCTAACACGGATAACGAAACTGCCGACTATGAAAAGTTTAATAAATTATTTATCAATAAACTAAGCGTGGCGTCAGCGTCTATTGCAGAGAGCACGGGTAAGGGAACAGGGTTGTCAAAGTTGGAGGGCATTTATCTACCATCCCCAAATAACATGGCAGAATTTGAATTCATTGATATGCTTTTCAATTTTATTTGGTTAGAACAATCAAACGAGCACCTTCTAATGAAGTCATTGCAAAATGCCGATAGGCGCTTAATTCAAGTTGGCGATCACTTATTTAGAGATGTTAACAGGACACAAGCTTCCCATGTTTTCTATTGGGATAGTGAGAGGAGATTGTTTCTTAGTGATGGTCTTAAAACGTTTAAGCAAGTTTCAATTATAGCATTGGTACTTTATTGGTTAAGCTTAAGCTTTGGTCTAATAGGACTGTTTTATATATTTTTAGTCGGATTAATTAGGGTCATTAAACGAGACAAAGAAAGCTTCGTTCGAATAAAATGGGGATTTATAAACCTACTATTGTTCAGCTTTCCTGTATACCTCTATGTTCAGCAATCCTTTCTACAATTTGGTGATATTACAGCGGCAAGTGTTTCCTTGGCTTTTCTTTCAGGAATTTTGCCACTAACACTGTTATTTTCTTTATGGATTTCTCTAAGAGTAAAATTACAGAGTAAACTAATTAAATTGGATGTTGCGGCAATTTTGATATCGGTACAATTAGTTTTAGTATTGGTTTTCTGGGGGCAGCTCCCCGTTATATTTTGGCAATAAAGAGTAGCACTTTAATCGGGTAGTCGGAGGTCTCTAACCTCCAGCCCCCACACCACCCATCATGCGCTTTTTATTGACAGGAAGTGCAATGGGCGGCTCATCTCCCGTAATGAATACCGATCCAAATATCTCTCAATGACACTAAACCTTGTGATGCTAAATAGTCATTGCCTAGCGCAATGTTAATTCCTTTTGTTTTTGAGCTTCGACAAGGCCCTTTACTGGTGATACCACAGGCTATGGCGAGTCGTTCGCTAACACCCAGTTTTATTAAACTGCGTACTTTCGTGCGTGGTTTACGCCATTGCCGCCAGTAGCACATTCTTATCCTACGGCGGATCCAATGATCTAAATCCACCGTTAACTGATAAGTGTTGGCTATTAGGTAATAGTGTCCCCAGCCACGTAAATACTGCGTGAGTTTATGAATTTGTAGGGTCATTGAGATCCCCCAGTTGCGGTTAGTGAGTTCTCTTACACTTGCTTTAAATTTCTTTAGCGCCTGTTCGTGGATCTGCACTTGAGCGTAGCGGAAGGTAAACCCAAGAAATTTCGAGCCTGATACTGGACCGACTCGACTTTTCGATTCATTCACTTTGAGTTTTAATCGCTGAGTGATAAACGCAGTAATTTCCCGTTGGATTATGAGTCCTTCGCTTTTCGTTTTTACTAAAATGATTATGTCATCAGCGTAACGTGCAGATTGAAGGTGTTTGTAGGTTAGCTTCTTATCTAATTCATCGAGTAAAATATTGGAAATTAAAGGGGATAATGGCCCACCTTGAGGGACACCTTTGGTTGACTCAAACCACAGACCGGTTTCACGCTCTGCTATTCCCGCTCGTAAGTATTTACCGAGTAGGCGCATGAGTGCTTTGTCTTTGATTTTACGGCCAACACGATTCATCAGCATGTCATGGTCTACTTCATCAAAGAACTTAGACAAGTCGATATCAACCGCTGTTTTATAGCCTTGTTTAACACAAGATTGAACATGGTTCACTGCTTGACTGGCTCTTTTATGAGCTCGATAACCATAACTATGCGGTGAAAATTGAGGCTCAAAATAAGGGCTGATCACTTGAGCAATGGCTTGTTGGATCACTCTGTCGATAACAGAGGGGATCCCAAGCATTCGCTCACCGCCATCAGGTTTGGGTATTATCACGCGTTTGACTGGCAAGGGTTGATAAGTGCCGTTAAGTAATTGTTGTTTAATACCCCGCCAATGTAACTTAGCGAAGTGATTAAATTCCTCAATACTCATATTATCAATACCCGCAGCCCCTTTATTGCGCTTAACATGTTGCCATGCAGTGCCAATATTATGGTTGCTCAGTACCCTTGCCATCAGGTCATGATTCGAGGTATTATTCACAGTCGAACGCTGTTCATCACTATCACAACACGGTGATCTATGTGAATTCAAGTTCATTTGTAGTATCTCCTCTGGTTAAGATGTTCAGGCCTTCACCATGTCCCTTCCATTACGATGGGCGTTTGGCTACTATGCCGTCTGCTGACTTCTGATAAATCACTCTAGCGATTACTCGATAAAGCGCGTCTAAACTAACGCTTGTTTACTGCTATTTCGCTCGCTGTAGGTCGCAGCAACCAGAGCGCCAAGGGTTGATCAACCAGCCCCTAACTGGTAATCTCCAAGCGTTAGCGCGGATGCGTGTTTATCAGATCTCCCCGAATAAGGTGCATCGACTTTCTCTGCACAACTGCATCATTTACGGTGGCCGTTAGATCACATGACTTCGCTATCTTGTGCTAGCTCGTCTCCAGCCTACGCCTCATATGATGTTTTTGTTCATCAGCTCACGGATTTGCTAGCGGCTTCCTCCAGACTATCTCTCGCGATTTAGCCCTTGCCATTCGCTAGTAGTTATCGTTTAATAACAGTGTGTTATTTAAACGGTGATCTTCCTACAGAGGACTTTCACCTCATAAGTCAATGCCCATGTCGGGCGTACACAAGAAATTCAACAAGGACAAAAAACAGTTGGCTTTTTGTTCACTACGTTCACTTATTTTAGCCAACAATTTTTTGCCTGTTAATTGGGCGTTGAGGCTGTAGAATTACTCTTTTTAGGAACATACACAACTATTCTTGGTTGGTTGCTTTTTAACCTTGAATCCATCTGTTCGCTGTGATCTAATAGATATTATTCACCCACGGTAAACTGTTATGGCTAACTACAAGCCTGACTTATCTTGTCAAAATAAATTCATTCCTATCAATTTCGCTGAGCAAATTCTGCCTGGCACTTTTGAGTATGCCCTTTGTTATATTGTCGAAAATAAACTCGATTTATCGGGGTTTGACGCGTGGTACAACAATGACAAAACGGGCGCGGCGGCGTATCCACCTTCGGTAATGCTAAAGATTATTTTACTGGGCTATGCACATGGTTTGATCAGTAGCCGTCGAATTGCTAAAGCGTGTGAGACGAACATTTTATTTATGAGTGTGTCGGGAGATATCCAGCCGCATTACACATCAATAGCAGGCTTCGTTGCTAAAATGCATGAACAGATTAAACCGATTTTTACGCAAGTGCTGATGATATGTGATGAGGAAGACTTGATAGGCCGCAACATGTTTGCCATTGATGGGTGTAAATTAAAGTCCAATGCGAGTAAAGAGTGGAGTGGCACATTCGATGAGTTAGGTCGCAAAAAAGCAAAACTAGAACGCGCAAGCAAACGTATTATTGAACGCCACCAATCACAAGATGGACTGGGCGAAGAATTGATAACTCAGGATTTAAAACAAAAAGAAAAGCTAGATAAAAGTGCAGATAAAATCACCGAGTTTTTAGCCACTCACGAAGAGAAAACAGGCAGTAAAGGCAAGCCTGTTAAAAGTAATATCACTGACCCTGATAGCGCGAAGATGACGACCTCAAAAGGGACAATTCAAGGCTACAACGGCATCGCGATTAATGACGATAAACATCAGGTCATTCTGCAAGCACAAGCGTGGGGTTCGGTGGGCGAACAACAAACTCTGCAGCCAGCTGTTACGCAGTTAAAACAACAACTCGCTAAACTCAATACAGAAAAAATGGCAGATAAACACACCATCAAATTCACCGCAGACAGTGGGTTTAACAGCGAAGTGAACCTTGAATATATGGCGAAAAGCGGGTTCGATACCTACATTGCGGATAATCAGTTTAGAAAACGAAATCCGCTGTTTAAAGACAGCGAAACATACGAAACAGAGCAAGAAAAGCGTCGATTAAAACGCAGTAAAGGCAAGCCACGATTATTTACCTCAGACGATTTTCATTATGATGAAGCAACCCAAACATGCCGCTGCCCAGCAGGTAATGATATGTGGCGAAGTGGTATAAATGTAAAAAGTCACAATCAGCAATACACGCGATTCTGCGGTTACTTAAAAGACTGTAAAGCGTGCCCGCTACAACAGCAATGTATGCGAAAGCCGCCTATTAAAACAGGGCGACAGGTGCAGTTTATAAATAATGAATCACGCAAAAAGCTGAGCTATGTAGACAAAATGAAAGTAAAAATAGATAGCCCCATAGGGCGACGACAATACAGTAAGCGATTAGGCTGTATTGGTAATCCCCCCGAAAAATAATAGATGCCAAACGTAGAATTTTCTCTTATTGTAAACACAGGAGAAAATTATGAAAAAAGCACATTTTACAGACAGTCAGATCCTTGCCATTTTAAAACAATGCTAAAAGCATTAGATAGGCACGGTGTTAACAGCCATACTTTATTTCCTGACTTGGAAGGGCTTTGTAAATATCTAAACTGGAAGCACGAAAATTCATAACAAGAGACTATGGCGTTAATAGTTAATTTATAACTTTTGGCGCTTCCCATAAAACACCGTCTCTTAGTACAGTTAAAGTGGCTGTCCAGCTAATTTCTTTCTTACAACACCTAAAGCTAGTAAGTAGTGCCAAAGGGGTTGTCGCATTATTGATATTTTGCAGTACGGAAAAACACATATAATTGATAGCGCTAATAAATAAAAGGTCATTGTTTTTTATTGCTCTGTTTTATTTAGTAACTAATCTAACAGATTCGACCTCTCAGTATTTTTTTTCTGGTAGTATGGACAGGTTATAAGCAGTTTAAGCAGTGAACACACTATGTTAAGTCCTTTTTTTCAGCAGCATGCTGATTATGTTTCTATCTCTCGTGAGCAGGGTTGTCGATTCGCTAAATGCGTTGCTGATGATTACAATCCACTTCATGACAAAGATGCCAAAAAGTTTTGCGCGCCAGGAGACTTACTTTTTTCATTGGTACTAGACCGCTACGGTATTAGTGAACAAATGGAATTTACTTTTGCTGGTATGGTTGATGAAAACACCAAACTTAACTTCCCTGAGGGAGCCGATGAGTTTGATGTTACCAATGGCGAAAAAGTTATTTTAAAGGTAAAGCGCAGCGGTAAAACCAGCCAATGCCCAGCACTAACTAATAGTCTAATAAAAAATTATGTTGAGTTTTCTGGTACTACTTTTCCGCATGTAATTATCCCATTAATGGGCAAGCAAGAGGTAATGATAAACCCTGCTCGTCCGATGGTAATTTACGAATCAATGCTTATTAATCTTGATAACCTTGATATAACAGCGCCAATACTTGAATTTGCAGAGCCAAGCTTTGAGTACACTGGTAAGCGCGGAAAAATTACACTACGTTTTAACCTGTTAGAAAACGGCGTTAAAGTGGGCAGTGGTGAAAAGCACATGGTGGTTTCGGGTATTCGCGAATACTGCCAAGCAACAGTTGACGATTTAATCGCGTTTTACAACGAACGTAAAGCGACACTAAAGCCAGCTTAAAGCTACAGCAAATTATAAAAGGCGCTAAATACAACGGTGATTTAGCGCCTTTTTTATTGTTTTAGCGCTAAAGCTAAAAAGAGCAATCACGATTAAATACTTTTCTGGGCTGGTTAATTTACGCAGTACAGTAATATGCGTACAATAGCGCTCTTTGTTATTTTAAAGCTAAGCCTATGTCTGCCACTACGTTCTCATCACTTAATCTCGACCCGTTATTATTAACAGCGATTGAGCAAAATAATTACACTCAACCTACCGCAATTCAGATTAAAACCATTCCGCCTATTTTAGCCGGAAGTGATGTAATGGGCAGCGCGCAAACAGGTACGGGTAAAACAGCCGCCTTTGTTTTACCGCTGTTACATAAGCTTTTAAATACCCCTAAAAAAGATGAGCAAGGCCTTGCACGTGTAGTCATTTTAACGCCAACCCGTGAGCTTGCTCAGCAAGTATTTGCAAGCTTTGAAAAGTACGCACAAGGCACTCATATCAATGGCGCTTTAGCCTATGGTGGCGCAAGTATTGGCCCTCAAATAAAAGCACTTAAAACAGCACAAGTTATCGTGGCCACACCAGGGCGTCTGCTCGATCATATAGTTAAAGGCAGTGTGGTACTTTCAAGCGTAGACTCTTTAGTGTTTGACGAAGCTGACCGCATGCTTGATATGGGATTTATTGATGAAATTAGACGTATATTGCGACATATCCCGGGCGATCGCCAAACTTTGCTATTTTCAGCTACGTTTGATGACAGCGTGTTTGAACTCAGTAAAAAACTACTTAAAAATCCAGAGCTAATTGAAGTTGATAAACGTAACTCAGCCGCAGTGGAAGTAGAGCAAGTTATTTACGCTGTAGATGAGGATCGTAAGCGCGAACTTGTATCGCACATGATAGGCATGAAAAACTGGCGCCAAGTGCTTATTTTTACTCGCACAAAACAAATGGCTGATCAGCTTGCTAAAGAAATGTGTAAAGACGGTTTAAAAACCGAATCAATCCATGGCGACAAATCGCAAGGCGCACGCGACCGTGCATTGCAAAACTTTAAAGAAGGTATTACGCGCGTACTTGTTGCAACCGATGTAGCTGCGCGTGGTTTAGATATTTCTACACTTAGATACGTAATTAACTTTGAACTACCTTACATTGCCGAGGATTACGTGCACCGTATTGGCCGTACAGGTCGTGCTGGTGAACAAGGACTTGCTATGTCGCTGGTAAGTCTTGATGAGCAATGGCTGCTAGAAGAAATTGAAGTACTACTCGATACGCGTCTAACACCGCAGTGGTTAGAAGGCTACGAGCCAGATCCTAATAAAAAGCCAAAAGATAATCGTAAAAACACCAACAAGTCGCGAAAAGATCGCGATAAAAAGCGTATTACCGGTAAAAGAGAGCCAAGTAGGCGTCGTAAATAATAGCTTTTCCTTTGTTTTATTGCCTATACTGGGGCTAATAAGTAGCTGAGGTAAAGTAATGTTTGAAATCGATCAATGGGCATTTTCTGGTATTGATGGCCAAATATCTTTGCATAAATGGCAAAAAACAATCGACCTTATAACGGGGCTTTTTTCAGCCCCGTCAGGTTATATAGTTCAGGCGACAAGCAAAGGCTATCGCGTTGTTATTAGAAATAACGAAGGTGGCTCTAACTTTGAGACCAATCCTATCCTTCCCCCCCAAACACCTCTTTTTTGTAAGTACGTAGCAGAGAATAACAATACCTTATACGTTAATAATGCATGTAATAATGATGCATGGAACACTCTACCTGAGGTTGTTGAAGATGGTGTTGAATCCTACTTAGGTTTACCAATCCATTGGCCTGAAGGCGAAGTATTTGGCACGCTATGCTTAAAAGACACTAAAAAAACAACTTATACCAATGAATATTTTGAGCTTATAGAACAACTACGCGATTTAATTGAAGACGACTTAGCGCTTATTTATAGTTATGAACAAATGCGCGAAATAGCCATGCTCGATGCGCTAACTAATATCTATAACCGCCGAGCACTTAGTTTACTCGCTCAGCAAAAGCTTAATTTAGCGCTACGCTTAGGTTTTGATGTATGTTGTTTATTTATTGATATAAACGACTTTAAAAAATTAAATGACACCTTTGGTCATGAAGTGGGTGACAAAGCCTTAATTATATTGGCAGATACGCTAAAAACCCATTTAAGAGATGCTGATATAGTCGGGCGTATCGGAGGTGATGAGTTTGTTGTGGTAATGCAAGTAAGCGATAAAAGTAAGATTGGCTACATTATGGATAAAATTTCGACTGAGTATTCAAAAGCCTTACTCAAAGAAGACGTTTGCGATTTATCGCTCAGTATTGGTTATAGCTTTACTGACAAACAAAGGCAGTCATTTGAAAAACTATTAAATGATGCAGACCAGGCAATGTATAAAAATAAACAAGCGTATAAGCTCGCTAAAAAAGCACAATTATAAAAGGAGGTTCATGCCACACAAACTTGGCTAGTTTTTTCTGCGATAGGTTTTATTTTTTCCTTAGCAATAATAAGCTTATTTGAAACGTTCCCTAGCATTAGATTTATATCTAATGAGGGAATAATTTTTGGTGTTATGTGCTCATCGATGGGGTTGCCTTAAAAAGGCTTGAGAGTAATAACCAAAAATAGCTTTCATTGATAGCTTAAGCTGCAAATCTTTACTTGTATTTATTAATTAATTTTTCAAAGAACGGACATAAAAAAGCAAGCCATGAGGCTCGCCAAGAAGGGTGTTAATTAGCTCTTACCTAGCCTTTAAGCTATTAGCTTTTCCGCAAGGTTTAATTCCATAATGGCTTTTAATAAACGGTATAAGTTAATTGACGCGTCAATTTCTTCTTTACGGTTTGTTAAGCTTTCAATATTTAAGCCCAGTGGCACGTCTAGGTGCGCACAGCTTTTAAGTATTAAGTCGAGGTTTTCGCGGCAAATACGGACGGATTCACTTAATGTATTGTCTGCATCAAGCATGCGCCATTTAGTTGCCTCTGGCACTGAGATACCCAACCATTGCATAAACTCTAAGGTTTTTTCGCCGCCGCACGGGGTAAACGTTAATATAATACGTTGAGGTGTAATACCCTGTGCTTTACAAGTACGTGCGTAGCTAGTGATTAGCTCTATAGTAGCTTGTGCATCGTAAACAGCTTGCGATATAAAAAACTGACAACCTTGTGCTGTTTTTTCTATTAATCGTTCGTGCTCATTTCGTTTACTTGAATGGCGCTCGGCAATCGTAACGCCACCTAAAAAGAAATCATCGGATTGCTCAGCCATCGCTTTATACGCATCTGGCAGGCTTAGCTTTATATCGCCTATCGATGATGGGCTACCTACTAAAACAACATTTTGTAAATCGTAGTCGTTTTTAGTTTCACTTAGCCAATCTTTAAATTCGCCTACGCCACGCTGCGCCACACTTTTATAAGTAATCACATCTTGTGCAGATAAATTACGAAGTAAATGGCTGTATTCACGCGGATCAACGGTTTGTTTAAACGCAAATGGGCGGTCTTGGTTAGTTCGGCTGCTTTCGTCTTGAATGTCGTAAATTATCACGCCGTCGTATTCAATTTCGTGTAAGCGACCTAATAGCTTTTCTGCAATGGTTTTTAATTGCGCTTTATCGGTGCCAATTTTAGGCGGGGTAGTACCAATAAGATAAACACCTTGATTGGTGTCCACTATCTTCTCTTTTAGTGATAAAGCCATAATCCTCATTCCAGCTAAGTTTGTTTTGATGGATTTAATATAGCAGCCATTTAGACGTCTAGATAGATTTATTTAATGAAAGTTTTTCAACTAACATGATGTTTATTCATAGGGCTTGTTCCCATAATTTATAATTGACACAGTTGTTTACATAATAAATCCCCTTGGGGGTCTTATATTTATTGGCTTTGGGGCATAATCGAGGGTGAGTTAGTAATACATCTGACAACAAATTTGCTCAATTTAAAAAGGGACAACAATGAAATTTAAATTATTAGCAACCAGCTTAGCGGTATCGCTGGCGTTAACAGGTTGCGCCATGCAACAAAACCAAAGCACGCAAACAACAGCACAACAAGAACAAGTAAATAAAGCTGATGATCGTGTTTTTTCACAAGATTACTTAATTGAAGAACTAGAAAACGGCTTACGTGTCATGGTTGTTAAAACCGATTACCCTGATGTAGTGTCGCTGCAAATTCCGGTATCGGTTGGGTCGCGTAACGAAGTTGAAGAGGGCAAAACAGGTTTTGCTCATTTTTTTGAACACATGATGTTTAAAGGCTCACAAAAATACCCTGAAGATGTTTACTCAGACATATTAAAAAATTCAGGTGTTGATAACCGCGCTTATACAACAAATGATTACACAAATTACCATTTAAACTTTTCAAAGCAGCACCTTGATAAAGTACTTGAGCTTGAAGCTGATATTTTTCAAAATTTAACCTACACCGAAGAGCAATTTAGAACAGAAGCACAAACGGTAAAAGGTGAGTACTTAAAAAACAACGCGAGCCCAATTCGTAAATTATTAAGCGCTGTACGCGAAGAAGCGTTTGATAAGCACACGTATAAACACACCACTATGGGCTTTTTTAAAGACATAGAAGCCATGCCAGATCAAATGGCCTACGGTAAAGAATTTTTTGCTAAGTTTTATAAGCCTGAGTATGTGTCACTTGTCATCGTGGGCGATGTAGACCCACAAGCAACAATGGCAATGGTTAAAAAGCATTGGGGCAGCTGGAAAAAGGGTAACTATGTTGCTGACATTAAAGCAGAACCTGTTCAACAAGCACCAAAATATTTGCACCAGCAAGATGAAGCGCTACCAGGGCATTGGTTACTTGTATCGTACAAAGGCGCTGCGTGGGAGCCTGCTAAAAAAGACAGAGCAGCACTTGATTTAATCTCACAGCTTTATTTTTCTAGTAATTCAGATTTATATCAAGAGCTAGTGGTCGACAAACAAATTGCCAGCCAAATGTTTACCTATAACCCAGAGACTAAAGATCCGGGTTTATTACACGTATTTGTTAAAGTAGAAAACGCAGATGATTTAGCCACTGCACGCGATGCTATTAACCGCACTTATGCAAAAGCACGCACTGAGCTTGTTGATGAGCAAAAGCTAAGTGATTTAAAATCGAACCTTAAGTACAGCTTTATTAATGGCTTAGATTCGTCGCAAGCGATTGCATCAACCCTTGCCAGCTACATGCATTTTGAGCGCGATCCTGAGGTTATAAACCAGCTGTATAAATCGGCAGATAACATCACCAGCGCAGATATTAAAGCCGTTGCTAATAAATACTTTACTGATAACGCACGTACCACATTAACAATGTCGGCACTTGATAAAGCCCCAGGTTTTGAGCAAGAAGTTGATTTAAATGCGCTTACTGCAAAGCTTGAACAAGCACCTGCGAAGCCTGCATTTAAAGTACTTGATAAAACCAATGGCTCGCCATTAATCGATGTTAACTTTTTATTCAATACCGGTGCGGCTGCCGACCCACAAGGCAAAAAAGGTGTTGCTGCGTTAACTGCGGCTATGCTTGCACAAGGTGGCTCAGAGGCGACAAGCTATAAAGATATTCAAAAAGCACTTTATCCGCTTGCGGGTAGCTTTGGCTATCAAATAGATAAAGAAATGCTGTCATTTCAAGGGCGTATTCATAAAGACAATGCAGCGCAGTGGTATACACTTGTGAGCGATCAATTATTAAATCCAGGCTTTAGAGATGACGACTTTAAACGCCTTAAAAAAGAAATGATCGATGGCATTAAGTCAGGCTTAAAAGCATCTAACGATGAAGAGCTAGGCAAAGAAGTGCTATACAGTGCGCTTTACAAAAATCACCCTTACGAAAGCTACAACTATGGTGATATTTCGGATTTAGAAGCGCTGACGCTAGATGATGTTAAAGCGTTTTATAACAGCGAGCTTACGCAATCTAAACTCACGGTTGGCTTAATTGGGGCTGTGCCTGCAAAACTTAAAGCTAAAATGATGAGCGACTTTGCAACGCTACCAAAAGGTGAGCAAAGCCGTTTAAGTATTCCTGATGCGCCAGCGCTTAAAGGTCATCATGCAACTATTGTAGAAAAGTCAGCGCAATCGACTGCGGTATCATTTGGTTTCCCTATTGATACAATAAGAAGTAGCGAAGACTGGACAACCCTTTGGCTTGTGCGTTCGTACTTTGGTGAGCACCGTAGTTCTAACAGCTTTTTATATGAGCGCATTCGTGAAACTCGCGGCATGAACTATGGCGATTACGCATACATTGAATACTTTCCACGTGGTATGTTTCAAACCAAGCCAGATGCAAACCTAGGGCGCTCAGAGCAAATATTTCAAGTGTGGTTACGCCCGCTTCGCTCTAATAACGATGCGCACTTTGCAACACGTACCGCCTTGTTTGAACTAGATAAGCTCATTAAAAATGGTATGAGCGAAGACGACTTTGAAGCAACGCGTAACTTTTTAATTAACTTTGTGCCGCAAATGGTGGCAAGTCAAAACCGCCAATTAGGTTACGCGCTTGATAGCGAATTTTACAACACAGATAGCTTTGTAAGTTACGTAACTAACAAACTTAAAACGCTAACGCTTGCTGATGTAAATCGCGTTATTAAAGAAAACTTACAAACAGACAATGTTCACTATGTATTTATTACTGGTGACGGCGCTGATATGCAAAAACGTTTAGCATCGCAGCAAACATCGCCAATGGTTTACAACACGAATAAACCTGCTGAGTTGGTTGCTGAGGATAAAGTAATTGCTGATTATAAATTAGCAATTCCTGTAAAAAATATTGAAGTGATGAAAGTCGATAAAGTATTTCAATAATTTAAGTGGTTTTTAAGTGTTAGAAAAAGCCTCAATGCTTAAAGTATTGGGGCTTTTTTATTATTTAACCTGAACTCTGGTTAAGAGATTTACTAGCGTATTGAATCATGGTGGTATTTAAATTTATTTTCTCTAGCCAGAGATTTTCAGTAAATTCAACGCAGTTAGCGCTGAAAATAGCTGCTCGAGATAGATTTATCATCCACAGTTCAGGTTATTTAATAATGAAACTTAATAAACGGTTATACCTAATAACCAGAACAAATAACTAAGGGGTTAACACCTTAGGCTTTAAATCCGTTAGACTTGATAAAAGGCTCTTTTATATCAATTTAAGGCAGTGCAGTATTATGCGTCATGAAATTTGGCAACAGCTTCGTAGTGAAGCAAATGAAGTCGTAACCCGTGAACCTCTTTTAGCGAGTCATGTGTATTCATGTATTTTGAATCATGAGTGTTTGGGTTCAGCATTGAGCTTTATTGTTGCTAATAAATTGGCGGACGCGGTGGTATCTGCGTTTACTATTCGTGAGTTGTTCGATCAAGCATTTGTAAAGTGCGATCGTATGCTTACTTATGTAGCTGAGGATATTAAAGCGGTAAAAGACAGAGATCCCGCAGCCGAAACTTACCTTACGGTGATATTAAACTTAAAGGGTTTTCATGCTATTCAAGCGCACCGTTTAGCAAATTGCTTATGGCAACAAAACCGTAAAGAGTTAGCGCGCTTTGTACAAAGCCGAACATCTGAAGTGTTTGGGGTTGATATTCACCCAGCATGTAAAGTGGGTAAAGGTATTATGTTTGACCATGCAACCGGTATTGTTATTGGTGAAACAGCGGTAATAGAAGATAACGTATCAATTTTGCAATCTGTAACGCTTGGCGGTACGGGTAATGAGCAGGGGGATCGTCATCCTAAAATTAGAGCCGGTGTGTTAATAGGCGCTGGTGCTAAAGTACTTGGTAATATTGAAGTGGGCGAGGGCGCACGAATTGGTGCAGGCTCTGTTGTACTTAGCAATGTTCCAGCACACACAACCGCTGTTGGCGTACCCGCTAAAATTATTGGTCGACCGGATTGTGAGTGTCCGGCGCAAAGTATGAACCAAAACTTTTTAGCAAATCCTGAGCCTGAAAATGCTTCACATACAAGTGCAATGCTATAAAAGTAGGCGAAAATAAATGCCATATAAAAGTAACTTATTTGCAATGATACTCAGCTTTTTTGTGGGGGTAGGATTAACAAGTGGTTACTTTTTGCATTTGTATGAACCGTTTAACGATAAAACGGCTCAATTTATACATGCTAGCCAAGATGTTATTATTGAAGTAAGCGGTAATAAATCAGTTCAAAAATCACCTATAAACACTACAACTAAAGCACTTCAACAACCGCTGGAAAAAGAGTACATTACGAAAATAAGTGCGCTAAATAACGAATTGTCAGTAGCTACAAAACAGCTGAAAGTTGCTCAGCAGCAGTTAAAGCGAACTCGCTTAGAAGGCACTGATTTTGCTAAGCAGCTTGATGAAAAATTTGATAGTGAAAGTGAAAATACGCAGTGGAGCTTCGAAATAGAAACGGCACTTACTGACTTTTTAATCATCAGTGATTTAAGTAATACGGCGCAGCTAAGCTATTTAACTTGTAAACAAACTATCTGTAAATTTGAATTACTAGCCGATAAGAATAATGAACAAGGCCATGCACAGTGGCGTGAACTTAATGATAAGTTGGCAACGACACCTTGGTGGCAACAGTTTAAAATCACCTCATCAAGCTCAAACGACGAGCGAATAGAATTTATAGTGAGCACCAAAGAGTAAGTGCTCCTATTTTAGTTAAGCGTGCTAGCTCACTACTTTAGAATGTATAACACCATCAACAAGTTCGGTAATAAGTGCATCACCGGCTTTCACATCACTTACTGACTTAACCACTTTATTTTTTCATTTTTTGTAATGCTGTAACCGCGTGCTAAAACATTTAGCGGACTTACCGAATCTAATTTACTTGCCTGTAGTGCCAAGTTGTTATTTGCTTGCTGCAATTGATGCTGTATAGCTTGGTTTAGTCTTGCGTGTAATTGCGTGAGTATATGGTTTGCTGTAGCGAGTTTTTTGTCAGGCGATTGGCGCATTAAACGCGGCGTTAAGTTATTAAGTGTGCGTTCTTGCTGGTATAAGCGATTACGCATAGCTTGTTGCAGTGCAATGCTTAGCTCATCCAAACGTTGCGTTTTTTGATTAAGCTGATTGCGTGGATGACATAAATTAAGGCGGTGTTGTAACTGCGTTGCTAATGCGCGCTTGTCGGCAATGCCGTGCTTAAACGCGTTAGATAAACGATTAACTAATTGTGTTACTTTGTTGTGTAATTCTTGCGTATTTGGGCTTACAAGCTCAGCTGCCGCTGATGGGGTTGCTGCACGAACATCGGCAACATAGTCGCTAATAGTGGTATCTATTTCGTGGCCTACCGCACTTACTATGGGTAATTCACTTTTGAAAATAGCGCGGGCGAGCTGTTCGTGATTAAAACACCATAAATCTTCAAGTGATCCGCCGCCTCGTCCTAAAATAAGTACGTCTACTTCATCACGAGCATTAGCTAATTCAATTTGATTAATTAAATGTAGGTGTGCTTCTTTGCCTTGCACCATCGCAGGGTAAATAATGACTTCTAATTGCGGCGCACGGCGTTTAAGTACCGTTAAAATATCTTTTATAGCAGCGCCGGTTGCTGAGGTAATAACACCAATACGATTAATATTTTGCGGTAATGGCTGCTTGTGAGCAGAGCTAAATAATCCTTCGGCGGCCAAACGCATTTTAAGTGCATCGAATTCTTGTTTTAGCTGACCTTCGCCGGCCGGTTCCATATGCTCAACAATAAGCTGGTAGTCACCGCGAGGTTCATAAAGTGATACACGCGCTTTTACTGTAACTTGCGCGCCATTTGCAGGGCGGTAGCTTTGGTTGCGGTTGTTGCCGCGCCACATTGCGGCTTTAATTTGTGCTTTATCGTCTTTTAGCGAAAAATACCAATGACCGGATGCAGGGGTAATGAAATTAGAAATTTCGCCTGTTAATACTAATGAGGCAAAGCCTTGCTCAAGTAATGTGCGAATTTCTCTATTAAGGCGTGACACGGTGTAAACCGTCTGCGAAGGCTTCGAAAACATAAAAAACAACCTAAAACTATTTATGAGGCAAGTTATAAGGTAAGTTTATCATAAATATTTACGAAATATTATTTACTCATGCCAACAACGCTGTTAAAATTTGGCCGCAATTCCTTATCGTAGTTCCACATGTGAGAAGTTGCCAAAATGCTTAGAATCGCTAAAGAAGCTCTTACCTTTGATGACGTACTTTTAGTACCTGGTCATTCTACTGTTTTGCCACACACGGCAAACATTTCAACTCGCTTAACGCGTGGTATCAAACTTAACTTGCCGCTTATTTCAGCATCTATGGATACTGTTACAGAAGCTCGTTTAGCTATTGCCCTTGCGCAAGAGGGTGGTCTTGGTTTTATTCATAAAAACATGACTATCGAAGAACAAGCGAAAAACGTACGTAAAGTTAAAACCTACGAAGCAGGTATTGTTTCTTACCCTGTAACGGTTACTGCCGATTTAACAATTGCTGATGCAGTTGAGCTTTCGCACGAAAAAGGTTTTTCAGGCTTTCCGGTTACCGACAGCAATAATGTACTTGTAGGCATTGTTACTAGCCGTGATATGCGTTTTGAAACTAAGCTTGAACAGCCTGTTTCTACCGTTATGACTAAAAAAGAAAAGCTTGTTACCGTTAAAGAAGGCGCAGCACGCGAAGAAATTTTAGGCTTAATGCACGAACACCGCATTGAAAAAATCCTTGTTGTTGATGATGAATTTAAACTCAAAGGCATGATCACAGTAAAAGATTATCAAAAAGCCCAAGACAAACCTGACGCATGTAAAGACGACCAAGGTCGTTTACGTGTAGGTGCTGCTGTAAGTGTTGGCGCGGGTACTGATGAGCGTATTGCTGCATTAGTTGAAGCGGGTATTGATGTTTTACTTATCGATACATCGCATGGTCACTCTCAAGGCGTTATTGACCGTGTTACTAAAACGCGTAAAGAGTACCCAGACTTACAAATTATTGCAGGTAACATTGCAACAGCTGAAGGTGCGATTGCACTAGCTGATGCGGGAGCGGATGCAGTTAAAGTAGGTATCGGCCCAGGTTCTATCTGTACTACACGTATTGTTACCGGTTGTGGCGTTCCACAAATTACCGCTATTTCAGATGCTGTTGAAGGCTTAAAAGGTCGCGACATTCCTGTTATTGCTGATGGTGGCATTCGTTTTTCTGGTGATATTGTTAAAGCACTTGTTGCTGGTGCATCGTGTGTAATGGTGGGTTCTCTTCTTGCTGGTACTGAAGAAGCACCAGGTGAAGTTGAATTGTACCAAGGCCGTTATTACAAATCTTACCGTGGTATGGGCTCATTGGGCGCGATGGATCAAAAAGAAGGTTCATCAGATCGTTACTTCCAAAAATCAAACGAAGCAGACAAGTTAGTACCTGAAGGTATTGAAGGTCGCGTAGCTTACAAAGGCCCTATTGCAACAATTATTCATCAGCAAGTGGGCGGCCTACGAAGCGCTATGGGCTTAACGGGTTGTGCAACAATTGAAGAGCTAAATACAAAACCACAATTTGTACGTGTTACTTCAGCAGGTATGGGTGAGTCGCACGTTCATGATGTGCAAATCACTAAAGAAGCACCAAATTACCGCTTAGGTTAAGCAGCGTAATTAATTTAATATACTGGGCTTGCTTTGCAAGCCCTCTTTTTAGTCGTTTATATAAATACCAATTGCATTAATAAAGTGGTCAATTATTGCGACAGATAAATGGCTCAATAACGAGGCAAAAACTTCGACTTTTAGTTTCTTCTAAATAAGAAGTTTTTAACGTGGTTAGAGAGTTATTTAGCCTGCAAGAATTAGTAATGTTTAATAAAATTGGTATTCAAAGCGGCATTTAGCATTAGCATCTACTTTACGAGATACTCCATGAGCAAAGATATTCACGATTCACGAATTCTCATTTTAGACTTTGGTTCACAATACACTCAACTAATCGCGCGCCGTATACGCGAAATTGGTGTTTACTGTGAACTGTGGGCATGGGATGTGACTGAAGAGCAAATCCGCGAGTTTAACCCACAAGGTATCATTCTTTCTGGTGGCCCAGAATCAACAACACTTGAAAACAGCCCGCGCGCTCCTGAGTATGTATTTAATGCAGGCGTGCCTGTGCTAGGTATTTGCTACGGTATGCAAACAATGGCAGCTCAACTTGGCGGAAGTGTCCACAGCTCTGATAAAAAAGAGTTTGGTTACGCACAAGTAGAAAAAGTAGGCAGCTGTGCATTATTTGATGCAATTGAAGACAGCATTACCGATGGCGGCAACGGCATACTCGACGTATGGATGAGCCATGGCGACAAAGTAATGGATATTCCAGCTGGTTTTGCAACAACAGCTAAAACATCTACTTGTCCACATGCTGCAATGTCTAACGAAGAAAAACGTTTTTACGGTGTACAGTTTCACCCAGAAGTAACACATACGCATCAAGGTCAGCGCTTATTAGAGCGTTTTGCTATTGATATTTGTGGCTGTGAAAAATTGTGGACTGCTGCAAAAATTATCGATGATGCTATCGAGCGTATTAAAGAAACAGTTGGCGATGACGAAGTTATTTTAGGCCTCTCTGGTGGTGTTGATTCATCGGTTGTGGCTATGCTTATTCACCGTGCAATTGGCGAAAGGCTAACATGTGTATTTGTTGATAATGGGTTACTTCGTTTAAACGAAGGCCAACAAGTAATGGACATGTTTGGTAATAAATTTGGCTTAAACATTGTTAAAGTTGAAGCTGAAGAGCAGTTTTTAAATGATCTAGCGGGTAAATCAGACCCAGAAGATAAACGTAAAGCCATTGGTCACACGTTTATTAATGTGTTTGATGAGCAAGCCAAAAAGCTTAAAAATGCAAAATGGTTAGCGCAAGGTACAATTTACCCAGATGTAATTGAATCAGCGGCATCTGCTACAGGCAAAGCGCATGTTATTAAATCTCACCACAATGTGGGCGGATTACCAGATGACATGAAAATGGGCCTTGTTGAGCCATTACGTGAATTATTCAAAGATGAAGTACGTAAAATTGGCCTAGAACTAGGTTTACCGTACGACATGCTTTACCGTCATCCTTTCCCTGGACCAGGTTTAGGTGTGCGTGTACTTGGCGAAATCAAAAAAGAATACTGTGATTTATTACGCCGCGCCGATGCGATTTTCATCGAAGAGCTACACAAAGCAGAGCTTTACCATAAAGTAAGCCAAGCGTTTACTGTATTCTTACCGGTTAAATCGGTAGGGGTTATGGGCGATGCACGTAAGTACGATTGGGTTGTATCACTTCGTTGTGTGGAAACAATCGACTTTATGACAGCGCGCTGGTCACATTTACCGTATGAGTTCTTAGGTGTGGTTTCAAACCGTATCATTAACGAAATTGATGGTATTTCTCGTGTTGTTTACGATATTTCAGGTAAACCACCTGCAACTATCGAATGGGAATAATTTTTAGGCCTGAAATATCTGGCATTAATAAGCATTAAATCTTAATTAAGTCCGTGTAATTGCGGACTTTTTTTGTTTTTATTCGGAACATCACTGAATAAATGCTGAGACACTTTTTTCTATAATTCAAAATGTAATGTCAGAGCCTTTCGATTGCGCATGAAGATATTATATAGCGTGGTTGTTCATTAAGTGGCGCATTTGCTCAGTAATCCAATCTGTTAATTTATTGTTTGGGCTATCGAGTCGTTTTACTATGCCTATTTCAATTAATTGTTCCGTTAAGAAGTCGGCTTGAGCTATTTTTATTTGTTCAAAAAACCAATGCGCCTTGGCGATATGCTCAGGCACGATGGCCCAGCCTTGATTCTGCGTTACCAATTCACAAATCAAATAATAACTGTCTAAATCCCAATGATCAGGGCTTAGGGCATTTTCACGGTTTTCTCCTGAGCGGTTGCAGAGTACGAACTGACGATATTGTTGTAGTTGCGCAAGAGTCAATACATCTTCTTTAGCGAGAACGTGCTTTTTACCGACAATCAGGATTTTTCTAAAATACCCTAGAGAATGTAAGGATAATTTGGTTGGCAAAGCACTGTTGCTAATCATAAAACCAATGTCAGCATTTTGATTAACAATCGCATTGGTAATGTCGTCTTGTGAGCCATTGGTAATAACCAAATGAGTATTAGGAAACAAATCGCCTACTTGAGAAAAAATAGAGTGGATGGTTTCCAGTGGCAAGGCTTCATCGAGGGCTATTCGTAACGAAATTGGCTCTTTGTTTGCAGCTGTAAGTGCTCTTGAATCTAATCGAAGGCATTGGTTAAGCACAGCTCGCGCTTCGGGAAGCATCTCTTTACCCAGAGGCGTTAATACGGGGAATTTAGAGCTGCGATCAAATAACTCAAACCCTAAATCCAATTCTAAATTGGCTATGGCGCTACTAATTCGCGATTGTGCCTTTTGTAATTGCCTTGCCGCTGCAGAAAAAGAACCCTGCTCGGCGGCGGTAACAAAAGCCAGTAATTGATCCAATGTCCAATTCATTCCTATCTCCTAAACGGCCATTTAGCGGCTAGTTAACCTTTTCAATCCATCCTTTAAGCGGATGGTAACTAACTTTCTTATATCTCAAATAAATATATTATGCCTGCATTATTACCTTCTGGATATTTAAGTGCAAGCTGCCCAACAAGTTCAACCGTCACAATCAGTCGCAGGCATGTTTTGGCGTTTTGCCATTCCTTCCATCGTCGCTATGTTAGTCAGTGGTCTATATCAGATCATTGATGGTTTCTTCGTTGGTCACTATGTTGGTGCAAACGGACTTGCAGGTATCAACATGGCAATTCCATTGCTTGGTTTAATCATGGGCTTTGGTTTGCTTGTTGGTATGGGAGGCGGCAGCGTATTGTCTAAATATCGTGGCGAGAATAACCTCGTAGCCACTCAAGCAACACTCATCACAGCGCTTTTCTTGATTATTTTGATCGGCTTATTGGCCACAGTTGTGTTTATCGTTTTTGGTCCGAGTCTGCTCAATATTCAAGGTGCGAGCGGCGTAACCTTAGAGAAGAGTTGGGGGTATGTGCAGATCATGTCGTTCGGGGCGCTTATTTCGGTTGGTGCCAGTGCTATGCCGATGTTAGTTCGAAACGACGATAGTCCAAACTTTGCGACGGTCTTCATTATTGTTGGTGCCTTGACTAATACTGTCTTGGACTATGTTTTCTTAGGCCATCTTGATATGGGACTAAAAGGCGCTGCTATTGCTACCTTAATTGCTCAATTAGCCACTTGTATATTGTGTTTACGTTACTTTATGTCGTCAAAAGCTAAAACCAAACTATCGTTTAAACAACTTGATAAGCTCATCGCAATTCGTATCGTGCAATTAGGGTCGTCAAACTTAATTATGTTTATCTACTTCAGCTTCGTCATGACGTTCCATAACATGCAATTTATGGCCTACGGAGGCAATACGCAGTTAGCCGCTTTCGCGATTGTTGGCTACTTAGCTAGCTGTTACTACTTCTTCGCTGAAGGCTTAGTGAGCGGGTTGCAGCCACCAGTGAGTTACTACTTAGGCGCCAAGCAATACAAACGCATTAGCGAAACCGTAATACTGGCTTTTTCTGTTACCGTTGGGTCCGGTATAGCTTTGGTAATACTGTTTAACGCTTTTCCAGAAGTTTTTATTAGCATATTTACCACAGGTAATGATGGATTATTTGAAGCAAGCAAAAACGGTATTCGTTTACACTTAATGGCATTATTTTTAGATGGCTTCTTATTCATGGCGTCCATCTACTTCGTCGCCGTTGGTAAAAGCGGACAAGCCTTGTTTGTTTCCGTCGGCAATATGTTGATACAGTTTCCTTTCCTATTCATCTTGCCTAAATATCTAGGTATCGATGGTGTTTGGTTAGCCGTCCCTTTATCTAACATTGCCTTCGCATTGATCGTACTACCGATGCTATTAAGCAACCTGAAAGGTTTCATGTACATGCATAAACAACAAAGTTTCGCTTAAGAAATAATAAGAAAAAAATAGTAAGGATATTGTCATATCGACGAGCGTTAAATAACTTTGGGGCAAAAGCGAGTTATGAGTTTTAACAACAAAAATATGCACCACTTACTATGACTTGATACGCTTTAAAAGTGGATAATAAATTGAGTATGAAAAGTGAACAGAATTGAACTTAACCGCGCTTACTACTGAAGAGAAGCATGGGCTTCGTTGTTATATGGTCGAACCCTCAGTCTGGGCCAAAGCTGAGCTAAAACGTCGACGAGTAGCATAAAAGTAAAAATGCTGAGCATGGATATATATAAAGGCTTATCCTAGTTTAGGTAAGTGACTATAAAAACGGCGGATTAGCATGCTAATTCGCCGTTTTGTTTATTTAAAAAGCAGTTAAACTAAAAGTGTGATTTTTCTCTTTACCTTTGGCGAAACTTCTCTATAATTCGTCGTCATTGCAGGGGCGTAGTTCCAATTGGTAGAACAGCGGTCTCCAAAACCGATGGTTGGGAGTTCGAGTCTCTCCGCCCCTGCCATTTCTTCTTTACATCGTATTTATTAATTCTTATATTACCTTACTTACTAATTTCATCGAGTCGTTATGCATTCACGGTACGCAGCTGTTTTTGGTATTGAAAACCTCGAATTAAATAAACACTTTAAACCAGCCGATAAATTTCCAGCGGATAGCCTTCCTGCAGATAATCTTTTAATAGATAGTGTTGCGGCAAGTAGTCATGCTCCTGATACTGCATCAAAAAACAATGTACTTGAGCCTATAGTGCTTTGTGAACAATTATTTGCAGATATTAAACGTGCAGCATTACCAATTGCTATTAACAGCGTTGTACAAAGCGCTGAGATGCAATTAAATGACGATCAGCTAGTACTTACAACACCACAGCTCAGCACGGCCGATAAGCGCGCTTTATGGGCTTTAATGAGTGAACACCTTGATAAACTTTAAACCAGTAGACGAAACCGCAATACCTCAATTAATGGCAATAGAAACAGCATGCCATAGCCATCCGTGGACGTTAAATACAATGAGTTCGTGTTTAGGTGGGCGCTATTTTAATGTAGCCGCGTTTGAAAATGAGACTATGGTTGGTTTTTATATTGGTGAAAAAGCAGGTCCTGATTTTACGCTTATGGATATTTGCGTAACACCAAGTTATCAAGGCAAGGGCATTGCTAAGCAGTTGTTAGCTCAGTTTATTGAATACGGTGAGCAACAAAACGCTGAAAACTTATTTTTAGAGGTACGCGAATCTAACACGCGAGCAATTGCGCTGTATGAGTACGCTGGCTTTATAGAAATGTCAGTGCGTAAAAACTACTACCCAAGCGACAACCCAGCTAAAAATGGCTTTGAAGA
Organism: Pseudoalteromonas sp. BSi20495; assembly: GCF_000241185.1. Taxonomy (NCBI): domain Bacteria; kingdom Pseudomonadati; phylum Pseudomonadota; class Gammaproteobacteria; order Alteromonadales; family Pseudoalteromonadaceae; genus Pseudoalteromonas; species Pseudoalteromonas sp. BSi20495. The sequence continues at coordinate 15,530 of NZ_BADY01000111.1, read as the reverse complement.
TGCCATTTTAATGGGGATGGCATTAAGTTTAGGTTTCCAATAACAGCGAGCATGTGTTGTTTATACTTGCTTATTATTTATAGAGTTTTCAATAGCGGTAATTAAGTCGGCTATAAGATCATCGCGAACTATTTTGTTATCACTTTTTAATGAATCTTCGAGTGCGCCTGCGCTGTGATAAATATCGTCAAAGTTAAAGCACCCAGCACTTCCTTTAATACTGTGGGCAACATTTCGTAGTGCTTCCCAGTCATCAGAACGTTGATATGTTTTTACTTCATCTAAGTAAGTCGGCAAATTAGCTAAGTAGTTGTCTGCAATTTGTTGGAATTTTTCACTTTTTAATAAGTTATCCCATTTATTTTGGTTATCTTTTTCAAGGTGTAAATAACTCACGAGTACGTTTTCTAATGCGTCTTTATCAATCGGCTTACCAAGTGCTTTATCACAACCAGCCTCTAAATAAGTGCCAATATCATGGTTCATTACGTTTGCGGTTAATGCGATGATAGGGCCGTCGTACGCAGCGTGGCGTAGCATTCTAGTTGCTTCTAACCCGCCCATAACTGGCATTTGCATATCCATAATAATTAACTGATAGTCGTTAACTAGCGCCATTTCTACTGCTTGTGCGCCATTACTTGCTATATCGGGTTCTAGGCCCCACGTTTGCAGAAGCAGTTTTATTAGTAATTGATTATCAGGGTTGTCTTCAGCCACTAAAATATTGGCATCAAAGTGGTTGGTTGCAAACGATAGTAGTGGATCTCTTTCTGGCGTTAATTGACTTTTATCTGTAAGTAATTGTAGTGCGGGTTTTCTGCCTGTTAAATGACACGACACGCTAATAGAAAACTTACTTCCTTTACCTATTTCACTTTTTAGTACTACGTCACCACCGAGTAGTTGCGCCAAGTTTTTGGAAATACATAAACCAAGCCCTGTACCGCCAAATCGACGGGTAGTCGTTGCATCAGCTTGCTCAAATGGTTTAAATACACGCTTTATTTGATTTTCAGACATTCCGATGCCGGTGTCTGTGACAACAAATTCAAGCATTTTTCTTTTTTGATGAAAGTGTACGCAAATAGAAACGCTGCCTTGCTCTGTAAATTTAACTGCATTATTCGCAACGTTAATTAATATTTGTTTTAAACGCGTAATATCACTGTATATGGTACGAGGCAGTGGTAATTCATAGTTTATATTTAAAGTAAGCTGTTTCTCTTTTGCTAAGGGTTCAATAATAGATTCAATATCATGTACGAGCTGTACTACATTGATAGGCGCTTGATCTACTGCAAGCTTTTCGGCCTCAATTTTAGATAAGTCCAAAATGTTATTGATTAGTTCTAGCAAGTGTTTTGAATTTCGTAAAATAGTACTGAGGTGCTGTTTATCGTTCGCTATTTTATCGTTGTGTAGTAATTGTTCTGTAAAGCCCATAATAGCAGTGAGCGGTGTACGTATTTCGTGACTCATATTTGCTAAAAAACGACTTTTAAGTTGATTCGCTTGTTCAGCTTGAGCAATCGCCAGCTCTAGTTGGCTGTTCATTGCTTCAAGTGCTTTGGTACGGCTTTCTACTTTATCTTCTAAGTGATGTTTATAATCTTCCAGCTGTTGTTGGTAGTGTCTTATCTGGTTAACCATGTGATTAAAATCGTTAAATAAAATGCCTACTTCATCATTTGTATGCGCAGGTAAATTCACCGATAAATCACCATCCCCAACGCGGTGGCTTGCTGCACCTAATAACTCGATAGGGTTGAGTAGTAAGTTACGCACAACCACAAAAATTAATATAGGCAGGGTGATCACCGAAATAAGAACAATTAAGCCTGTTATTAAACTAATAGCCTTACCAGATTGATAAAGTACAGCTTTAGGAATAGTAGAAACATAATAATAACCGCCACTCATTTGCACCGCAAAAATCATGCGCTCTATTTTATCTATACTTGATAGTTCGATAGTCGACAAGGTGCCAATATCAGCTAAATCATGTATTCGGTTTAGTTCGTATTCGCTAATGTATTGGCCGCGCATACTGTAATCGGAACTAAATAAAATTTTACCATCTTTGGTGAGTAGTAAATTAAGTGTATTGTTATAAGGCGCCTCTAAAATACTGGTATTGAGTATTGAAGGCTCAACATGGACAACGATAAAGCCTAACTGTTGAGGGCGTTTTAAATAGTAGTCAACACTATAAATTCGCTGAATAAAATACAAACTGGTTGTTCCGTCTGATTTTTGATCCATGAACTGTTGCTGGCTTAAATTACTTTGCAGTACTTTATTTAAAAAGGGATAGCTTTTAGGGGCTGTAGTCAGATTGTTTGAATAATAAGCGTCGCTTTTTCCGCTTGCAGAGACTAAATTAATACTGACTATATCTGGGTAGGCTTCGCTATAACTGGCAAATACATCCATTAAGGCACCTAGTTGGCGTGTATAACTGCCATTAGCTCGTACATCATTTGCTAAAAAGTCACTCAGTACAGGAGAAGTCGAGAGCAGCTTTGTAGTTGAGTGAAAAGAGTCTATATAGTTAAATACTTTTTGTTGTTGTTGCTCAACAAAACGACTCATTATTAGATCGGCTTGTTTTTGAGTGGAGTTAGTTACATTCGTGAGCGTGAAGCCCCCTAAAAATAATAGAGGCAATATAACAAGCGGCGTTATATACCATAATAATCGAATGCTTAACTTACTGGTTTTCATGACCAAACTACTTATCCTCCATGCAATTTATCAATAATATGCGTAACCGCTATATTACACAAGCCTGTAGGTGTCTTGATGGCTAATTTCTGTAACCAACCAAAGAAACTTACGTAAAATAATAAGGGGATGGGGAGGCGAGCTTTGCATTTTATTTTAGAACTCAACAGCCTTTAATAAAAAGATCAGTTAATAACTAACCATTGATTGTTTATAAGGCCAAGATCAGCGAAAATAGTCTTCAATTACGATTAACATAACGGATCGCATGTGAAGAGCCAATTTAGGGCTTTTCTGATGGTGTGTTGAGCTTTCGAGGTTGCTTTATACCAATTTTATTAAAAACATGATCATTCTAGCGTATTGAATAACTCACTAACTAGGTTAAAAAATTATTCATAGAGAACAACTCTATGTGATAATTTTCGCCTTGTTATTACACTATTTACTTATCGCTATAATAGATCACTAATTTAATGCAATTGTTATTATTTAAGCCTTGAAAGCTCAGCATACTTAAAGTGGATAATATCCGTATACAAACTAAAAGAACTTTTTAATGGCAGATCAAAATCTCCTTAGCGAAATTAATAAACGACGAACCTTTGCTATCATCTCTCACCCAGATGCTGGTAAAACAACCATCACCGAAAAAGTATTGTTATTCGGACAAGCTATTCAACGAGCTGGTACTGTAAAAGGCCGTGGTTCTAACCAGCATGCTAAGTCTGACTGGATGGAAATGGAAAAAGAGCGTGGTATATCTGTTACTACCTCTGTAATGCAGTTTCCATATAACAACGCACTTGTTAACTTACTTGATACTCCAGGGCACGAAGACTTCTCTGAAGATACTTACCGCACATTAACAGCGGTAGATTCGTGTTTAATGGTTATTGATGCAGCAAAAGGTGTAGAAGACCGTACCCGCAAGTTAATGGAAGTTACACGCCTGCGTACCACACCTATTGTTACCTTTATGAACAAATGTGATCGTGATATTCGCGACCCAATGGAAGTGCTGGACGAAGTTGAAACAGAGCTAAATATTGCTTGTGCCCCCATCACTTGGCCAATTGGCTGTGGTAAAGAGTTCAAAGGTGTTTACCACATTCATAATGACGAAGCTGTTTTATACAAAACAGGTCAGGGTCATAAGATTCAAGAAGTTCGTACCATTAAAGGTCTTGATAACCCAGAGCTTGATATTGCCATTGGTGAAGATTTAGCTGCGCAATTACGCGATGAGCTTGAGCTTGTTATTGGCGCATCAAACGAATTTGATTTAGATCGGTTTTTAGCCGGTGAACTTTCGCCAGTTTATTACGGTACAGCACTTGGTAACTTTGGTGTTGACCACGTGTTAGATGGTTTAACTAAATGGGCGCCAACGCCATTACCACGCGAAACCGAAGACAGACTTATTGTTGCAACTGAAGAAAACTTTACTGGTTTTGTATTTAAAATTCAGGCCAACATGGATCCAAAGCACCGTGACCGTATTGCATTTATGCGTATTGTATCGGGTAAGTACAGCCAAGGCATGAAAATGAATCACGTGCGAATTGGCAAGCAAGTGAGCATTTCTGATGCGGTAACCTTTATGGCGGGCGACCGCGAGCGCGCAGCTGACGCTTACGCCGGCGACATTATTGGTTTGCATAACCACGGAACTATTCAAATTGGTGATACATTCACGCAAGGCGAAAAACTTAAATTTAGTGGTATCCCTAACTTTGCGCCTGAATTATTCCGCCGTATTCGTCTTCGCGATCCGCTTAAGCAAAAGCAATTATTAAAAGGCTTAGTGCAGCTTTCTGAAGAAGGTGCTGTGCAAGTATTTAGACCGCTTATAAACAACGATTTAATTGTGGGCGCGGTAGGTGTACTTCAGTTTGATGTAGTTGTAGCGCGCTTAAAAGCCGAATATAACGTAGATGCTATTTACGAAGGTGTAAACGTAAATACAGCGCGTTGGGTAAGTAGCGATGATGTGAAAAAGTTTGAAGACTTTAAGCGCAAGTGCGAAAGTAATTTAGCACTCGATGGCGGTGATAACTTAACTTACATTGCGCCTAGCCGTGTAAATCTTAACTTATCGGTAGAGCGCTACCCTGAAGTAACGTTTAGCCATACACGCGAAAACTAGAATCGACTGACTACAGTTAACTGAAAGTCTGCTTTGGCGGGCTTACAAAGGTAAAAAATATGAATATTCGTACTATTTTAATCGAAAAAGCCGTTGCAGCTATGGTTGGTGCAGGCTTACCTGAAGATACAAACCCGGCAGTAACGCAAAGCACGCGTCCACAATTTGGTGATTACCAAATTAATGCAGCAATGGGCGCGGCTAAAAAAATGAAAAGCAACCCACGTGAGCTTGCGCAAAAAATTATAGATAACCTTGATGTAAGCGATATTGCTCAAAAGACTGAAATTGCAGGCCCAGGTTTTATTAATATTCATTTAAAGCCTGAGTTTTTAGCGCAAAGCGTACAAGCCGCTAACAGTGATGCAAAGCTTGCTGTAAATGAGCATGCTAATCCACAAAAAGTGGTTGTTGATTACTCATCACCAAACCTAGCTAAAGAAATGCACGTAGGCCATTTACGTTCAACCATTATTGGTGACTCAATTGTGCGTGCGCTTGAATTTAGAGGCGATACGGTTGTACGTCAAAATCACATGGGTGATTGGGGCACGCAATTTGGTATGTTAATCGCGCATTTAGAAGATCAAATTAGCCAAGGTGTTGATTTAGATTCTGTAGCACTTGCTGATTTAGAAACCTTTTATCGCGATGCTAAAAAACGTTTTGACGATGAAGAAGGCTTTGCAGATAAAGCACGTGACTATGTTGTTAAACTACAAGGCGGCGATACGCACTGTGAAAAGCTTTGGAAACTATTTATAGCCACCTCAGTTAAACACTCTGAAGAAGTATACAAGCGCTTAAATGTAACGCTTACTCAAGCCGATATTATGGCTGAAAGCGCATATAACGCAGAGCTTAACGATATTATTAGCCTACTTAAAGATAAAAATATTGCCGTTGAGTCGCAAGGCGCGCAAGTGGTATTTTTAGATGAGCTTGCCAACAAAGATGGCGAGCCATCAGCGTTTATCGTACAAAAATCTGGCGGTGGTTTTTTATATGCAACAACAGATTTAGCTGCATGTGACTACCGTTCAAATAAATTAGGTGCTGATCGCATCTTAATTTTTGTAGATGCACGTCAAAATCTACACTTTAACCAAGTAGAGCTAACAGCGCGTAAAGCTGGTTTATTACGAGACGAAACAAGCTACGAGTTTTGCCCGTTTGGCACCATGATGGGCGCCGATAACAAACCATTTAAAACACGTACTGGCGGCACAGTAAAACTTGCTGATTTATTAGAAGAGTCAATTAACCGTGCAGCCGCAAAACTAGCTGAACGTGAGTCTGATTTAAGTGATAACGATCGCAGCGAGATTGCCCGTAAAGTAGGTATTGGTGCAGTTAAATACGCCGATCTTTCTAAGCATCGCACCAGCGATTACATTTTTAACTGGGACAGCATGCTAAGCTTTGAAGGTGCAACCGCTCCTTACTTACAATATGCTTATACACGTATACGCAGTATTTTCCGTAAATCAGGCGTTGATGCAACTACATTAAATTCAGATGTTGCAATTGTTGAGCCTCAAGAAAAAGCACTAGCACTTAAGCTACTACAGCTTGAAGAAGTCCTTGATTTAATGATCAACGAAGCAACACCGCACGTACTATGTGGTTACTTATATGAGTTAGCAAGCTTATACATGACATTTTACGAAGCCTGCCCAGTACTTAAAGAAGGCGTAGAGCCAAGCGTGCGCGATAGCCGTTTAGTGTTGTGTAATTTGGTTTCAAGAACATTAGAAACGGGATTAGATTTGCTAGGCATTGAAGTCATGGAGCAAATGTAATCTGCTGCGTGTAGTTCGCTTTAGCTGCGTTGGTAAAACTATTTAGCCTAAGTCACATACAAACCGTATGCTCCTTGGCATAAATAGTTTTACCGCCTTGCTAGCACTCCTACACTTGCAGATATCTGAGTTGTGTAGTTTACGTTGTAGGTTGGGTTGAGTGAAACGAAACCCAACGATACACCTGAATCTTAATATTTGTTACTGCTCAACATCTAATGTTTTAAGCTCGCTACTCTAAGCTCTTTTCTAAGGCTTTATTTAAAGGATTTGTTATGAAACTCGAAGATATCCGCCGTGAATACCTGCAAGACGCGTTAAGCGAAGATAACTTGCAAGATGATCCGTTTAAGCAGTTTGAAACATGGCTTAAGCATGCAGTAGCAAGCCAATTACCTGATCCAACAGCGATGGTTGTAGCAACTGTTGATGAAACCGGTCAACCTTCACAGCGCATAGTGCTTTTAAAGCATTTGGATGATAACGGCTTTGTGTTTTTTACCAATACAGGTTCGCGTAAAGCGCAAGAGCTTAAAGGTAATAACAAAATTTCCTTGCATTTTCCGTGGCATCACATGGAGCGCCAAGTTATTGTTTATGGCGAGGCTAAACCATTACCAACTTCTGCTGTGGCAAAGTACTTTTTATCTCGTCCTAAAGAAAGCCAATTAGCCGCGTGGGCATCAGCGCAAAGTCGTCCGGTGTCATCACGTAAAGTACTAATGGAAACCTTTGCCAATATGAAAAACAAGTTTGCTAAAGGTGAAATTCCACTTCCCGATTTTTGGGGCGGATATTGTGTAGTGCCCACTAAAATTGAGTTTTGGCAAGGTGGAGCGCATCGTTTGCATGACCGCTTTATATATCAGCGCCAAGCAGATAATAGCTGGCAAATTACGCGCTTAAATCCTTAATAAATAGATGAGTAAGTAACTGTGCAATTTATTGACTCTCATTGCCATCTCGATTTTAGTGAGTTTGATTCAAATCGTGAATCTCTCATAAGAGAGTGTGTAGCAAAGGGAGTTAATCAGTTTATTGTGCCAGGCATTACCCTTGCTCAATCGCATGCCCTCATAGAGCTCAAAGCAACCTATCCAAGTATAAAAATAGCGGCAGGGCTACACCCTTATTTTTTAGAGCAACATAAAGAATCGCACATAGAAGCATTATTTGAGTTTGCAACTACAAATACGCATCAGCTGGTGGCCATTGGTGAGTGTGGGCTTGATAGAAGTATTGAAAACCTATCCAAACAAACTTATTTATTTGAACAGCAAATAGAGCTATCAAACGAGCTTAACTTGCCGCTCATTGTGCATCATAGGCAAAGCCATGATTTAATTGCGCAATCGTTTAAACGTTGTAAGCCAAAAAATGGGGGAGTGATTCATGCATTTTCAGGTTCAATCCAACAAGCGCAGTACTATATCAAACAGGGCTTTAAGCTAGGAGTAGGTGGTGTTATTACCTATGAGCGCGCAGTAAAAACACGCGCCGTTATTGCTGCTATCGAGCCAGAAAATTTAGTGCTAGAAACAGATTCTCCCTCAATGCCTTTAAGCGGCTATCAAGGTGAAGTTAACACGCCATTGCATATACCCGATGTATTTAATGCATTGTGTGATTTAAAGCCACACAGTAAGAGAGAGACGCTTGCTAAGCTACTTTATGATTCTTGCTCAGATGTTTTTTGCATGTAGCGATTAACCTGCCAACGTTTTAAGCCTCGCCCTAATTGCCACGTGAAAATGCAGGCAATCACTAGCATTAAAAGTACTTGGCGACCTAAATCATGAAAATGATTATGACTGTCGGCAATTGCTGCTCGTGTTAAATACGTAACTGACACAAACCCAAGTGGACGATCATCATCACTTATCACAGGCTCTACAAAGGGGGTTTTTAATTTGCTAATACCTGGTGTTGAATCAGGAAGTTGGCCAAAAATATGATGCGATTGCCAGTTATCGCTACTGGCTATTAAAATACCTTGTTGATCGTAAATAGTTGCCGAAAGTACAAATTCATCTTTGCTTATATCGTTACAAATTGTATTTAGCTGTGGTTTGTTTTTTTCGATTAAAGGTGTTTTTACATTCAAAGCCATAAACTTAGTCAAACTTTTTGCAGTGCTATCGGCACTATCATAAAGCAGTTGGTGGCTTTGGAAACTGCTACTAACAGCAACCCAACTTAGCAACACAAAACAGGCAGCCGCAAGTAACAGGCGCACAAGCCGCTTTCTTTGAGAAGCCGATATAGGATTTTTAAGATGGTTATTTTTCATAGTCACCGTATATGCTGCTGACAGGATTTTGATTTGATGTTACAACTAGCACTATAACCTTAAACCTCACCTGATGGCGAATTTAGCGCTAATAATACCTACATCAATTAGTTTATATCAGGAAAATAAAAATAAATACGGAGATCTCATGGCGCAAACGAGCATGGCACAGTTTAATACTGAGCAATCATTATCAATGTTAACTTTAAATCAATGGTTTAGTTATCAGGATTGTATTTTTTTACCGCTTAATAATGTTCCAAATAAACAGCTGGGATTATTTAGTATCGCATTTGCAGGTGACTTTAACACAAGCCATGTGACTAGCATTATTGATTTTTTAGCTAAGCATAACCAAATAGTTACAGCTATATGTCAGTACCAACCTGATTTAGGGCTAGCCCCCGCACTGTGCTTTTATACGCAAAATGCAGAGCAAGCTATAAACCCGTTAGAGCTTCAAACGTTTTCAAGTACGCTTGATTTCCAGTTAGTGCAAGTAGCCACACCTCCTAACCTTTATGAGCCTGGTTTGTTGGTTATGGATATGGACTCAACGGCGATTACCATTGAATGTATTGATGAAATAGCGCGTTTGGCTAATGTGTATGACGAAGTAGCGTCGGTTACAGCACTCGCGATGGCAGGTAAACTCGACTTTAGCGAAAGCTTAAATCAACGTGTCGCTAAACTGGCTGGTATTGAAAAAAGCTTAATTGAGGAGCTTAAAAATACATTACCACTCATGCCAGGTATTAAAGTACTTTGCCAAATTTTAAAACAACATAACTGGTACTTAGCTATCGCATCTGGTGGTTTTGTACCGTTTGCAGAACGTGTACAAGCGCTTATTCATTTAGATGAAGTTCACGCTAATGTACTTGAATTTGAAGGCGATAAACTAACGGGTAAAGTACTGGGTACAATTGTAGATGCACAGCAAAAAGCGGTTGTTTTAGAGATGCTTCAGCAAAAGCTAGGACTTGAAAAAATACAAACGGTTGCTATCGGTGATGGTGCAAATGATTTAGTCATGATGGCTAAAGCGGGTCTAGGTGTTGCCGTACATGGTAAACCTAAGGTAGTTGAGCAGGCACAAGCTGCTATTTGCCAAGGATCATTACTACAGCTTTTATATATGTTGGCTATTCCGTTGGGAGAAGAGCCTACTTTTTAAATAGATTAGGTTAAACCGGTTAACGTAAGCGGTTTAACCAAATAAGTTTACGACGTCCCATTTGCTCAATTTGTTGTTGATTGAGGTCTAGGTGGCTAAGCGCTTCTTCAGTAATATCTACTACGTCACCTACGCCTGCTACAGACCATAATGCTTTTTCCAAATCTTTTGCTTTATGCATAGCGTATTGGCTTACATATTTTAATTCGTTAGATAAGTAATCGGTATCAGGACGTCCCGTACGTGATAAATATAAACGCATCACAAAAATTAGATCCGATTTAATACCTTGGCTAATTTGTTTCTCAAAGCCGCTGTAGTCTTCACCTAGAACACATTGGCTTGTAATAGCCTCTTTGATATCTCCTTTGCGGGGATCAAAATTAATAGCGATTGTAAATGCCAGAGGAGGATCTTGGCGGCTTCTATCTTTAATATGCGGCGAAATTACATTAATTATTTGCTCATCGGTCAATATACTAGATAAGTCTGTTTTATTACTCAGCAGCCCAAAGTTTTGTAAAATCACATGTAACGGGCTAGCGTATAAACCAAAACCAATGGCTCCCGTTTTAAAATGAGCAGCTTCTTTATGTAAGTATAATGGAAATTGACATACGCTTTTTGTAACCATGTTTCTAAGCGCGGTAGATAAGCCTTCTACTTTAGGTGCTTCTTCAGATACTTTAAGTTTGTCTTTGTTGTTTTCAATTAACTGAGTGAAAAAGGTAACGCCAGCATGAGGGAAGTCAGATACCCGACTTGCTTTTAAGTTAATGGTAGTAAACGATTTACCAATTGCCATTACTTCATATTTTAATTCACTAAGTTGGTGCTTTTTAGTTATTTTTTGCAAGTCAGGAAATGATAATAAAATAATGTCACCTTTTTTAAAGGTGATGGGTTGCTCGCACTCAAGTTGTAAGCCCATTACAGAAAAGTCACGCGTGTAGCCACTAAAGGTAATGTCACCTAAGGTTACTTTTGCTGCTGTTTTATATAGATAGCGCTTATGCGAACGTAAATTTACATATTCAAGTGCAACAATATCTAAATAAGGTGGTGTTTGATGTTTAGCATGACCAAAATGTTTAAGCTGATTAACAAGTGCTTTATCATAATTTAATTTTTTATACTGCTCTTGTTCTACAGCATTACCAATACTTGTTAAAACAACAATGTACTTTACATCTTTTACTAGCCCTTCAACGCGAGGCGAAGGCGGCTTATTAAGCTTTTCAATGTTTTCACCAGCACTATTGGGTAAAGAAAGTGGAATGTACGAATCGTCTGGGTGAGTAGGCATGATTTGAAGTTTAAAACATTGCCAACTTTCTTTTTGACTGCCAAAACTTAAAAATAAACTGCTCAACTCAGGCGTTTTTTCAAGTTCACTACGTGTTGCAGAATAATAGTAAATTTTACCTGAGGATACATGCGTAAAAGTATATAGATAATCTTCTTTAACGGCCGTTGTTTGCGTTAGCAATTGGGTTATACGCTGGTGATTGAGTACATTGTACAAGCAAGGGATTGCTCTTTCGTCAGTAAAATAGCGCTGAATAAAAATATTATTTTCTGTTGTTAAGCTCAAGCTTGGGTAATAGTGATCATCTTTTTTGCTTAAAAATACATATAAAGAAGTTACTCGCGGAATGTAATATTGCTCATAGCCTTTTGAAACGACAGCATCAAGAGTGTTATCAAGGTTGACTTTATAACGGCGTTTATTGCCATGAATAAAGCTCTTTAAAAAGCGATCAAATGCTTCATTATTTTCTACATAAGTACGCTTTAAACGAATGTGGTTGTATTCACGAGATATATTTTCCACAGCCACTACTTCGTATTGAATACCGTTTTTTAAGCCTAGCTCAAAGTCTTGCTCAAGCCCGACTAAACGCATTGCGATGAGTTGACCTTTCTTTAAAATATGGCGGGTAACGAGCTTTACTTTACAGCCACTAAGAGAAATGTCAGAGGTACTTGCCGCAATGTTTTTCTTGTCATCGTAGGCAATAGTGACTTTTATTGAGTAGTTCATCCGCTCTTCACGGCGACTCTCATAAGAGGCAAATTTAATGACATCGGTATCTAACGAGTCATTTAGTTCTGGTAATTCAGCCTTTTCTATAGCCTTTTTTTGTAACACACGATGATTATTCTCAGTATTCATTACTGCTTCGTAAACGGCTAACGTGTACTCACCATGTTGTTCTAAAGCTTTTTCAAAAACCTCAATGGCAGTATCATCCATAAAATGCTGTTTGCCATTGTGTTCATAGGGCTTTACATGTCCGGTAACTAAACCGCGTAAATCAACAAATCGGGCAACAGGCTGAGATAAGCGTGACATCTCCATTTTCATCAAAAATTGTTCAGGCTTTGTAAGCTCTGCCGTTTTTGATTTGAAAATCATGTCAAACTTGGTGTTACCTAAATATTGTTTTAGCTCATTCACGAGGTCTTCGTGTTTGAGCATTATGTCATCAGCCATTTATAAAACCATCACCGTCTAATTGAAAAAGTAGGTATACTGTTGAGTCTATTTATTAGAAAAAATAAACGTTAAACCATTCTATGTTATTAATATAGGTACGGTTATTTGAGTAACTACAGTTTAGCTCTTGTTATTATGTGTTAAATGCCATTTTGTTGGCAAGTTACTTTAAATTATTTCAAAGCAAAAAGTATGCCCTAAATTACAGGGAATAAAAACAGAATTGTATTTAATGATTGTGATGCTAGGTTTTTCACAGGTAAAAATCGTTGCTGAGAAAAAGCGTGGAATGGCAAGATAATCATTTAATAGTAAGCATTTTAAAAATTAAAGAATAGTAGGTAAGGTTATTAATGGCAAAAGCGGCAAAAGTAGAGTTTGTTTGTACTGAATGTGGCATGAACTACCAACGTTGGCAAGGTCAATGCCGCTGCGGTGCATGGAACACATTAGCAGAATTTAAACCTTCAGCAGGGCACAGTAAAAAAGCGGCAGTGCGAGCAAGTGTAGGCGGTTATGCTGGTGGTATTGGTGGCGGCTCTAAAAAAATTAATGACATTACTACAACAGAGGCTGAAAAACAGCTAACTGAAATCGGCGAACTCGATCGTGTATTAAGCGGTGGTGTCACAACTGGGTCGGTTAATATAATCTCTGGCGACCCTGGCGCTGGTAAAACTACATTGCTGTCTGATTTAGTGGCTAGGATGTCACAGCGTATGCCATCACTTTACTGTACGGCAGAGGAGTCTTTATCACAGTTTAAAAACAGGGTTAACCGTTTAAAGTTAAACTACAACCCTGATGAACTTTATTTACTTTCAGAAACAAGCGTTGAAACAATTATTGATGAGCTTGAGAAGAATAAAATTAAGTTTGCTGTAATCGACTCTATTCAAGCTGTTGTAACCGATACCGCTAATGGTAGCCCAGGCTCGCCTTCGCAAGTAAAGAGTGCCGCACAAGCATTGACTCAATATTGTAAGCAAAATGATGTAACCATGTTCATTATTGCTCATGTAAATAAGAATAACGAAATAGCTGGCCCGCAGACCTTGGTGCATATAGTGGATGCGCTTTTACATATTGACACCAACGATGGGCAAATTCGTACTTTGCGAGCCAATAAAAATCGCTTTGGTGATATTGATACTGTGGGCATTTTTAAAATGTGCGAACGCGGTATGTTAAGTGTTGATAACCCAAGCGAAATATTTTTATCGGGTTCAACCACCGATTCACCTGGGTCTACAATTACTTGTATTCGTAAAGGAAATCGTAATTTATTACTCGAAATTCAATGTTTAACCACCGAAACTGAGGCGGAATTTCCGCAGCGTGTTTGCGTTGGTTTAAATATGAATCGTATAAAAATGCTGACCGGTATATTGCGCAAGCACACTAAAACTAAAATATTTCACGATACGTTTTTCAATATAGTAGGTGGTTTAAGAATTGATGAATCAGAAACCTGTATTGATTTGGCGTTAGTTACCGCATTACTTAGTAGTTTAAATGAATTTGTTGTACCTCGTACCACGTGTATTATGGGGGAACTTAGCTTGAACGGCGATGTACGTCCAATTGATAGTGGTGTACCGCGCGTTAAAGAAGCAGCACAACATGGTTTTACTGAAATATTTATTCCATTTCGTAATTATCATAAATCCATGGAAGGGTTGGGTGCTAAAATTACCCCAGTAAAAACAGTGCATGAGTTACTTAGTTTAATTAACTAGCCAGCAAAAACGCTTAACCGGTAATGTTCATCAGTGTTACTCTTGAGTTAAGAGCATTTTATATTAAGAATTAAATAAGGAGATAACATGAAAAAATTAGTTATAGTTGCGGCTATTGTTGCAGCAGGTGTTGGTGGTGTAAGTTATGCAAATTACGTAGCAACACAAGAAGTGCGTGCAGAAGTAGATAAGCAACTTGCTTTAGTAAGTGAGCAAACGGGCGCTATATTTAAATATGCTGGTTTATCAGCAAGTGTTATTTCAAAAAGCGTAGAAATAACAAATATGGAAGTAATAAGCCCTGAGGGTGACAATGTTGCTAAGATTCAAAGTATTGAAATAACGGGTTACGATCCGGATAATATTTCGCCTCATACATCGTTTGATGTAAAAAGCTTCCAGTTTGATAAAGACTTTGCCGCAAAATTACCAGCAGATACGAACGAAATGTTAGCATCGGCAAGCTATGACTTACACTCATCGCTTGATTACGATGAACAGTCGGGCAACAGTGATGTGGTTGTTAAATTAGATGCAAAAGATATTGTTAGTTTTAATATGGATATGGGCTTAGCTAATTCAAAAGCATTAATGGATGCGTCATTGGCTATTAGTAAGGCGCAACAAGAAGCCGGTAATCAACCTCTGACTTACGAGCAAGAGTTACAGCAGCAAACACTTGTTATGCAAGCAATGAGCAAACTGGAGCCGCGCAATGTTAGTTTTGCCTTAAATAATCAAGGTAAGCTAAAAGATTTATTATCAAGTGAGCTTGAAAAGCAAGGCATGACGTTAGAGAAAATGGAACTTATGCTACAGCAGCAGTTACAACAAGCTCCCGTAACGCAAGACATAGCTGAGGCTTTAACTAGCTTTGCTAAAGGTTTGAATTCATTTAGCGTATCTGCAAAATTACCTGAAGGTAAAACCATGATGGAAGTTAATCAACACATTATGATGCTAGTAGGGCAACCTGAAGAGCTCGTTAAGTTTATTAATCTAGAAGTAAAAGGTGATTAATAATCGCGTTGAGCTGTCAGTGAAGCGAAAAGGTGTTGATAGTTCAATTTAAATGATTTAAGCGTGAGTTTTACTCGCGCTTTTTTGTGCCTTGAGGTTTTTATTTTAAACGGTGTTATTTAATAT
>NZ_BADY01000112.1:0-1202 GCF_000241185.1 Pseudoalteromonas sp. BSi20495 | reverse complement strand
CAGGGCGCGAGCATACTTTGTTAAAATTGTTAACCAAAAAGAAGTTCTTCTCTAAAAGCATCATCATAACAAGCTCTTACACACTTACTTCTTATTGACCCCTTGCTTTTCGTATGCTGCTTTATCATGTTCCTAACGACGCGTCTAAATAGTGCCATATGTTGCGCACTTAATGGCTCATGTATTTGACAGGCATCTTCTTTAAATACGACATCCAGTATCCAGTGTTGCTGATTTTCTATCAGCCAATGTTGTCTTATTGCTTTATTTATCAATATATTGTCTGTCAACGATGTTAGGTAGTAATGTGTGTCAATACTCGTTCTATTACCCTTCGTTCGCTCTCGTTGCACCGCAACGATTGTCCTAACTGATGGCCAGCTCTCTTTAATTTCACTCGGTAATAAACGCGCATCAAGACAATCTATCGTGCGTACTTCTTTTCGCCCATGCCCTTCATCTTGTGTTACATGACTAAGTATCTCTGAGTTTTCAGATTCATACTGGTGTGTAAATGCATCTTGAATCGCGCTATAAAGTTTCTTTTGATTACCCTTTGCTTGCACTAGATAATCTGCATGTCTGCTAATTAGCTGTTTTAGCGTTTCTTTTTGGCAGTGCAAAGCATCAAGTGTAATGACGGTGTTATTGATATCGAGTATTTTCAATAAATCCCGAACTGCCGGTATTTCATTCGTCTTACTGCCAACTGTTTGGTGGAATAATGTGAGACCTGCTTCACAATCAAATGCTGAGACGAGATGTAATTTATCAGCAATGTGTTTACTTGCTCCGCGAATAGTTTTGCCATCGAAGGCAATGACAGGATGCGCTGACTTAACGCGGTTTTGATTGACCCAGCTATACATCGCGAGTAGTAATGAGTCAGTATCAACGGTTCTAAAAATCCGAGCAATACTATGTCGAGTGGGTATGCCATTTTTGAAAGAACGAAATCCTCTTAACCAATTAAGCTTACTTTCTCCATAGATTTCAATACCTTGCCAGCTTTCACACCCTGATGTAACGGCAGTAATAATAAGAAAAAGCACATCAACTAAGTTATGGTGCTGATTTATATGTGAACGATTATCTTTGACGAGTTCTAAATGTGAGAAGAGTGACATAATAAGTTTAAGGTGATGAAATTTATGGTATTAGATCATAAAATTTGTTTATTTACAAAGTGTGATCCCGCCCTG
>NZ_BADY01000113.1:0-240 GCF_000241185.1 Pseudoalteromonas sp. BSi20495 | reverse complement strand
TGATGCTCTTTTTCTTACGGCTAAGTTAATTACATACGACGTATACCAACCTACATAAATCTTTGATCAATTTAACGAATTAAATTGCACTATAACGTCGTTAAAAATTTTTTATTTAGAACAACTAGATACAAAAACTTTTGCCTAGTTCTAGCGTAATTTTCTTAACGTTAAATAGACCCCATATATAAGCAGATTGGTATTATATATTGAGTTTTTATGAAGTTATTAAATGTATTT